>JAPLEI010000151.1:2258-11245 GCA_026391195.1 Bacteroidota bacterium
CACCCGACACCGACTTGCCCTCATTTCCTAAGGAAGCCCATTCGTTGTAGTCTTCCTTATTGCCCCGCACATAAGCCATGGCATTGGTAGAACTACTTCCCCCCCAGGTTTTCCCTCTGGGTAAATAAATTTTTCGGTTAGCAACCTGTTCCTGCGGCTCTGTCCAAAAACCCCAGTCAACTGCGGTTTTATTCAACATAGTGTATCCACCTGGAACATGGATCAGGGGATTGGAATCTTTTTTACCGGCTTCAACTAACAAAACCGAGTGGTTGGGGTTGGCGGAAAGTCGGTTGGCTAATACACATCCGGCCGATCCGGCACCGATTATTATATAATCATATGGCATCCTTAAAAATACAAATATAATTTGTGTTTTTGCGTCCAATTATAAGACGTTTTTGTTCAAAAAATTCAGAATGATCCCTAGATTCGAACTTTTGAAACTAATTTCATGTTTTATTTTACATAATGAGCCAGTCAAATCAGTTGATTATCTATACCGATGGGGCAGCTAGGGGCAATCCTGGAAGAGGGGGCTATGGTATTCTTTTATTTTGGGGTACTGCCCGAAAAGAACTTTCCGCAGGCTATCGCCATACCACCAATAATCGCATGGAACTGCTGGCAGTAATTAAAAGTTTAGCATCACTCAATAGAAAAGGGCTTACTGTTAAAGTGTATACGGATAGCCGTTATATAGTAGATAGCGTGCAAAAAGGATGGCTTAATAACTGGATAAGGACCGATTTTAAAGGAGGCAAAAAGAATAAGGATCTGTGGTTGCAGTATCATGCCTTAGCAGCTGAATTCAATATTACGTTCCATTGGGTAAAGGGACATGCCTCCAATCCCCATAATAACCGCTGCGACGAACTAGCTACAATGGCCGCTGATGGGCATCAACTGCTACAAGATCAAGTATATGAGCAGGAATCGGGATATGCCGGATAATCTGAAATAACGAGTAAATAAGCTAGAGATCCTTACGCAAATTGCTGTATCACTGTTCGATTTCTTGCAAGCAGATAGTAAGTGCTGAATAATATGCAGGAAAATACCAAGGTACTAATGATGCTATTTTGATAGAAAGGAATGCCATCCATATAGGTATTCATTAATCCAGCAAAGGTTTTGGGGTGATGATATCCGCCTCCACCCATCCAAACTAGAAAATTACTCATTAAAAAGAAACTAGTAGGGCCTGCAATGGAAGCACCCAAAACCTGGTAGGGTTTATCTGTGCGCATTAAAAATCCGAAAAGAGTAACGCTTAAAAAGAGTAGATAATTCACCCACTGACCGGAGTAAAAACCTGGCATGGGAAACATACCGCGTAAATATAGTACCTGATATATACCATCAGAAACCAGCATAGACAAGAGTGGAAACAGAAAAGCCCATTTTTTATCTTTTACAAACAATGCCCCACTGAATAGCGCAATGGACCATTGCGGAGCAAAACCCCAGGGACGTCCCGGCATAGCTCTATAAATGGTAGCTGCCACTAACATAAGCACTAAAGCAATCAGTTGTGTTTTATTTATTTTCATGCGGTATTAAATGGATATACAAATTTACCCCGAATTCTTGTGATTGCCAATTCCTGTGGAAAATGAGTTTAATCAGGGTACCCATGATAATCAGGGTACCCAGGCTCTAAACAAAGAGACTGATCCCGAACTGGTAATCTGATACTCTGTTTCGGGCAATATATAAACTGATTCTCCTCTTTTTAATACAAGTTCCTGGTTAAATAAGGCGGCTCCCTCAGTTACCACAAGTATTTCCGGTGAACTGCTTCTGTGCTGATAATTCATTTCCGGAGTAATATTTAAACGCGTGAGGGCAAAATCATCCACCGGCACAGGAAATTGGGTTTCACCAGCCAACGCATTTTGCCCGAACTGGATGTTCGGATGGGTGGTTTCGAAACGGGTAAGCCGAATTAATTCAGGCACATCAATATGTTTAGGAGTTAAGCCTGCCCGCAAAACATTATCGCTATTGCTCATCAGTTCAACACATTGCCCTTGCATATACGCATGCGGTAATCCAGCACTTTGAAATAAGGAAGCTCCCTTGGGTAAATTAACAATATTGAGTAGGTAGATAGAAAATATGGCTTTGTCTATTTGTTCAGGCTCTTCTCCTTCCGGATATAATCGGGCTACCCACCATCCAGGTTCTTCGGGGGTTAATTGACCCTCCCTCTTTTTACGAATTTCCCGCTTTACCAAATTCAGCAACCAGTAATGAGTATCGGCTGGCTCCATTTCCATAACAAATTGATAAACAGCCTTTAATCCATCTTTATTGAATAAAGGCTTTAATATGTTGAATTCGGGATTTTCTTCTAATCTCTTAGATATTAGTTCTGGTTCGCAAAATCCGTGTAGCAACCAAAAATCGCTGAGCGTTACCAGCATTTCGGGTTTATGGTTTTTGTCTTTATAATTTCTTTGGAGGGCATCAATCGGAATCCCTGCTTTTTCTTCCTTATCAAAACCTGCAATGGCTTCTTCCAGGGTGGGATGTACTTGTATAGACAGGATATGCTGCACATCCTGAATTTTCAATAAAAAGGGTAGGCTTCCAAAACGAGCTGCAACGCGTTCCCCTAAAAAGTGGTTCGGTTCGGCGTAAATAGCGTTTAAAAGATTTACCGGTTGATTGTTAACAAGTATGTTGGAAGATGATTTGGGATGGGCTCCCATCCAATACTCAGCAAAGGGCTTACCCTGCTCATTGGCAATGCCCAAGAGTTCAGGCAAAAAATGCTGACCTCCCCAATCGTAGTGCATAAGGGTACCTTGTAAGGGGAAAATATTTTCCATATTTATATAACGTAATTAGTCGGGTAACAAATACGCAACCCACCTACTTTTTCAGGAATATTTTTGTGAAAAAGTAGGTATGCAAACTAATCAAGAAACCGGAAACCTAGGGGAAGAATTGGCAGCAATTGCACTTCAAGAGCGAGGATTTAACATTCTTGAGCGGAATTGGCAGTTTCGTTATTGGGAGGTGGATATTATAGCTTCGTTAGAAAATCGACTGCATTTTATTGAGGTGAAAACCCGCAAATCGCTCCGCTACGGATATCCCGAGGAAAGTATCACCCGAGAGAAAATGAACAGCTTAAAAAATGCAGCGGAAGCCTATTTGGAAGCCAATCCGGAATGGAAATACATTCAGTTTGATGTGGTGGCCATCACCATTACCGACTCCGTTTTGCGCGACTTTCTGATAATTGAAGATGTTTATTTTTAAACCGCTTACAGCCTTTCCTGCATTTTTTCTACCATGCGGTAAGTGGCCGGACAATATTCGATATTTTGCTGGTGCACATGAATATAGTCGGTCATCTTTTTCTTTTTCAGGTGCGGAAATCCAGCACAATCGGCCGGACGAACCTCGTAGATACTGCAAAAATGAGTGGTTTTATCTAAGAACTGGCAGGGCTGTTGTTTATTCATCCAGTCCCCAGCTTTTTTATCGTAGGTAAGCCATTTTTCTGTAAACGCGGCTGGCGTAACTCCAAGGTGGGCGGAAATTCGCTTTACATCTGTTTTGGTAAAAGTGGGCGTCATCGATTTACAGCAGTTGGCACAGCTGAGGCAGTCGATTTCTTTCCACACTTCAGCATCTATTTGTTCGGCTATCTTGTCGAGGTCGCGGGGAGGATTCTTTTCTACTTTTCCCAGATAACGTTTAAATGCGGATTTGTGATAACGAACTTTTTGTTTGAATGATCGTAAATTAACCTGCATACAGCAAAAAATGTGGTGATTAGGTATATCATTGCAATATCGTTTAGCCCGTTGGTAATTCCAAAATAATATCCTGCTAATCATTTCGTTTAAGTAGTATACGCAGCTACTCATGTGGAAAACCTATCTAAAAGGATTTAAAGCCTGGCTTCAACTAGAAAAATCACTCAGTGATCATTCGGTGACTGCCTATTTGCATGATGTAGAATTGCTTACCCGTTATTTTTCCCTTTCTGGCATCAGCAAAGCACCCGGCGATGTAGAACTTACCGATTTGCAACAATTTGTTCAATGGCTTAGTAAAATAGGCTTGACTGCCACATCACAGGCCCGCATCATTTCGGGTATTCGGGGTTTCTTTAAATTCTGTATTACCGAACAATTGGTAACCCGCGATCCGGCAGCCTTGCTGGAAGCCCCTAAAACTCCCCGGCACCTACCCGATACATTGAGCGTAGAAGAAATTGATAAATTGTTTGCTTGCATTGATGTTAGCACACCCGAAGGCGTTCGCAACAAAGCCATGCTCGAAACCCTGTATAGTTGCGGTTTACGCGTAAGTGAATTGATACACCTTACGGTTTCCGGCTATTTTCCAGCAGATGCATTTATTCGGGTAATTGGCAAAGGCAATAAAGAAAGACTGATTCCCATCGGTCGCTCTGCCATGCAGTATATCAGTATATATACCGAACATATTCGATCGGAAATTACCATCAAGCCAGGACAAGAAGATTTTCTCTTCTTAAACCGAAGAGGAGGTCCCTTGAGCCGGATTATGGTATTTTATATTATTAAGTCGTTGGCTCAAAAGGCGGGAATCACCAAAATAATTTCCCCCCATACCTTCCGCCATTCTTTCGCCACCCATTTAGTAGAAGGCGGAGCCGATTTACGTGCGGTGCAGGAAATGCTGGGCCATGAGAGCATCACCACTACCGAAATCTATACCCACCTAAATCGTGATTTTTTGCGCGATACCCTGCAAAGATTTCATCCGGCTTTTCAGGTTTGAATTACAACTTGTTTCTATACCTTTGCACCTAAAACCAAGTACACATGAAAAAAATATTTCTCGTGGCAGCTACCTTACTATCTCTGTCTGCCATGGCACAAATTAAAATGCCGCAACCCAGTCCTACCCAAAAAATTACCCAGGAATTCGGTTTGGGTTCTATTGAATTAGTTTATTCCAGACCCAGTCTGAAAGGACGTGTTCCCTTCAAAGAAAAAGGAGATTTTGTTCCAGCTGGTGAAATGTGGAGAACCGGTGCCAATTCAGCCACTAAAATTCGTTTTACGGATGCTGTAATGGTTGGTGGTAAATTATTAGACAGCGGTATGTATGTGATATATACTATTCCCGGAAAAGACTATTGGGAAATCATCTTCAACAAGGGTTTAACCAATAGCGGACTGGATGGTTACAAAACCAGCGAAGATGTTCACCGTTTTAATGTAAAGCCAGCTAAAAATGCTAGCTCAGTTGAAACATTCACTTTCCAGTTTGCGGATGTAAAAGCAGAAAGTTGCGAATTGCACTTAATGTGGTCGAAAATAGCAGTAGCTATCCCAATGAGTGTGAATGTAAAAGATAAAATTCGTGCGCAGGTTGAAAAAGCTCTGTCGGCCTCTCCTGTAAACCCAGCCAGTTACTCTTCTGCTGCTACTTTCTATTATGAGTGGGATAAGGATTTAGATAAGGCCCTCAGCAATATCAACAAAGCTACCGAAGCCAATCCAAAAGCATTCTGGTTGTATCTCCAGCAAGCTCGTATCCAGAAAGATCTGGGTGATAAAGTTTCTGCTACAGCCAGCGCGCAAAAATGTGTTGAATTAGCTACTGAAGCTAAGAACAACGACTATGTTCGTATGGCCAACGATTTGATTAAAGGTTTATAATCTAATACGTATAGACTAAAAAAAATGCCTTCTAAACAGAAGGCATTTTTTTATGTAATAGTGTGAAGGATTATTTAACTTCTGCCATATCCGGAATCATCTCAACACGATAAGCACCGGCATCCAATTTGGCTTTGGTTTCGCTGAATGCCTGCAGGGTTTCTTCAATATCCTGATCGGTATGGGATGCGGTAGGTATTAATCGGTAGATAATATGGCCTTTCGGAATAACTGGATAAACTACGATGGAACAGAAAATACGGTAATGCTCCCTCAAGTCAGTTACCATTGCAGTAGCTTCTTCTACCCCACCTTTCATATATACGGGAGTTACCATAGTATTGGTTTTGCCAATATCAAAACCTCTTTCCTTTAAACCTTTTTGCAGTTTCATTGCATTGCTCCACAATTTGTCTTTCAATTGCGGTTGTGTACGCAGCAATTCTAAGCGTTTCAGATTACCCAGCACAATGGGCATCGGTAAACTTTTGGCAAAAATCTGCGAGCGAATATTGTAGCGTATAAAATCGATGATATCCTTATCTCCCGCCATAAAAGCGCCGATGGAAGCCATTGATTTGGCGAAAGTGGAGAAATATAAATCAATACCATCCTGACAATCCTGCTCCTCTCCTGCTCCGGCGCCCGTTTTACCCAGTGTACCAAAACCATGGGCATCATCTACCAACAATCTAAACTGGTATTTAGATTTCAGGTCTACAATTTCAGTCAATTTACCCTGATCACCGGCCATACCAAAAACTCCTTCTGTAATTACTAGTATACCACCAGTTTTCTGTTTTTCAATCAATTGAGTGGCACGGTCCATCTGCTTGCAAAAATCTTCCAAATCGTTGTGCTTAAACACATAACGATGACCAGGATGTAAGCGTAAACCATCGATGATGCAGGCATGCGATTCGGCATCATATACAATCACATCATGCCGATTGCAAATAGCATCAATGGCACTCATAATTCCCTGATATCCAAAATTCATTAGAATAGCATCTTCCTTGCCTTCGAATTCGGCTAATTCACTTTCCAGTTGTTCGTGGTAATTACTATTTCCACTCATCATACGGGCACCCATGGGGTAAGCCAACCCAAACTGGGCAGCCGCATCTGCATCTGCCTTGCGTACTTCTGGATGATTCGCTAATCCGAGATAATTATTCAAACTCCAAACTACCATGTCTTTCCCCCGAAATTTCATTCGGTTAGAAATTTCACCCTCTAATTTAGGAAATGCAAAATATCCGTGTGCACGTTTCCGGTGCATACCTAAAGGACCCGCATTTTTCAATAATTTTTCAAAAATATCTGCCATTGCTAAAAAATTAATTCAAATATAATGATGCAAATTTACGAAATTTTATCGCTTAAACTACTTTCCGGTTTCGTATTCATTAATCTAACCTGTTATTAGTCAAATTCTTGGCGTAAATTGCTTATTTACAACCTATATTAATTGTTTTTATGAGAATCCCCTCCCTACTCTTAACCCTTCTGATGGCAGGTAATCTGCTGGCACAAAAAGCCCCTGTAAAATCCCCTTCCGCACCTGCTAAACCCATGCTGGTGGTTGGTATTGTGATTGATCAGATGCGTTGGGATTACTTAACCCGCTATTATCCGCTTTTTCAGGCCAATGGCGGATTCAGACGTATGTTGGGAGAAGGGTTTTCTTGCGAAAATACCCAGGTACCCTATACCCCTACCGTTACGGCTTGCGGACATACCTGTATTTATACTGGCAGCGTTCCCGCCCTTCATGGAATTGTAGGAAACAACTGGTGGGAAAACCGCAGCAACAAAGGAATGTACTGCAGTGAAGATAAATCTGTAAAAGGGGTTGGCGGCAAAACCGAAGAAGATGGCCAGATGAGCCCTAAAAACATGCTTACCACCACCATTGGCGATGAGCTTCGTTTATCCAATCAATTTGCCAGTAAGGTGGTGGGTATTGCTATCAAAGACCGCGGAGCAATTTTACCAGCTGGTCATTCAGCCACTGCCGCTTATTGGTATGAAGGTAAATCAGGCAACTTTATTTCCAGTACCTATTACATGAATGATTTGCCGGCATGGGCACAGGCATTCAATCAACGGAAATTAACGGACTCACTCTATCAGGCAGGCTGGAAAACAGTACTTCCGGCAGAAACCTATCTTTCCTATGCTACCCCCGATGAAAAAGTATACGAAAGCAAACCATTTGGTAAAGATGCCAACGGATTCCCTTACGATATGAGCAAGTTTATTGGAAAAGACTATACCAAAATTTCCAGTACTCCCATGGGTAATACCCTAACCGCTGAAATGGCAAAAGCCGCTATTATTGGTGAAAAATTGGGTAAAGGAAATGCAACCGATCTTATTGCAATTAGTTTTTCATCTCCCGACTATATTGGTCACTCATTCGGACCCAATTCTTGGGAGAATGCAGATGATTATGTTAGGCTAGATCAGGAATTGGGCAAACTGCTGCTGTTTTTAGATGCACAAATAGGCAAGAATGCCTATACCGTATTTCTTTCTGCCGATCACGCCGTAGCGCATATTCCTGGATTTATGAAGGAGAATAAATTACCCGGTGGATTACTCGAAGATGCCGGCATGATGAAAGAAATGAACCTGCAAATCAAGCAAAAGTTTGGCGTAGAAAATGCGATTGCCAGCATCATGAATGAACAGGTGTATCTGAGCAGAAAAAGAATGGATACTTCCAAAGCTGATATGGTTGAAATTAAAAATTTTATTGTAAGCTATTTGATGAAAAATGAAAATATCACCCATGCATTTGCTACCGAAGATATTTTAATTACCCCCATGCCTCAAAAATTCCGTGAAATGATGGCCAATGGATTTTTCCCCTCACGCAGCGGTGATGTTCAGTATATCACCAAATCTGGCTACTTCAGTGGCAGCGGAACAGGAACCACACACGGTTCTCCTTTTCAGTACGATACCCATATCCCTCTGTTGTGGTATGGTTGGGGCATTAAAAAAGGCAAAACCAACCGCGAAACGCATATGACGGATATTGCACCTACCCTCGCTGCCCTCTTGCATATTCAGGCTCCGAGTGGCTCGATTGGACAAGTAATTGAAGAAGTACTGAAATAATTAAACCAATCAAATAATTCATACCATAAAAAAAGGGTTGACTATTTTTAGTCAACCCTTTTTTTGTAACCTAACTAACGAATTACTTAGCCAGCTTGGTTTTTAAATTCTGATCCAGTGCATCCAGAAACTCTTCTGTATATAAATAATGTTCACCATGATTCACTTTGTTACCGTGGATAC
>JAPLEI010000105.1 GCA_026391195.1 Bacteroidota bacterium
AAAGGGTGGGGTACTACCCACGAAATTGAAACAGCCTATTTTTGTGCTATGACTCTTTACAGAAAAGGGTTACAGCTAATTTAAACCCGACTTTAGTCGGACAACAATGAAAAGATATCAATTAAACTTAAAAGATGAAAAAATTACAAAAATATTTAGCGGAACTTGAAACTAAAATTCCAAACCAGGAAGATTATAACCCCACTATTTCAAAATCAAATGTAGGCTGGCATATTGAACATAGCTTACTAACCATTGAGCGGATAATTGAAGCAGTGCAAAAATCTAATCCTGATAATTATAAATGGAGTTTTAAATTATCAAGGATTTTGATATTTACCATGAACAAAATGCCACGTGGCAGAGCAAAAGCGCCCAAAGTTGTAGTACCTAACACGTATGATGAACAAACTTTGCTGGAACATTTGAAAACTGTAACATTGAAAATTCAAGAGATAGAAAACATTAGTCCAGACAAATATTTTGATCACCCATTTTTTTTTTTTTTTTAATTGAACAAGGCAGTTAAAATGATTGAAATACATACCAATCATCATTTAGAAATCATTAACGATATTATAGAGAAGTAAAATATTATTCCATTATTATTGGAATGGCAAAAATCATTACTTGCTCCATACACGAAACTGTTAGCGGTAACATTCAAGAATCTCAAGTTCAAAAAAAATCTTATATTTGTTTATTCATTATTAAATGAGAACAAAAGAAAATATATTAACCATCCTAAGAAATCACAAACCGCAATTTTCTAAATTGGGGGTCGCTAGTATTGGGCTATTTGGCTCATATGTGCGGAATGAACAATCATCAAAAAGTGACATAGACTTTCTGGTAGATTTCGAACCTGAACAAGAAAATTTCGATAATTATATGGCTGTATATGATATGTTTGAGAATCTCTTCAAAAATGAAAAAATTGAACTTGTTACGAAGAATGGCATGAGTAAATATATAGGTCCTAAAATTTTAAATGAGGTAGTTTATGTCTAAAGAACCCATTGAATTCTTAAAACATATTGCCGATGAATGCAGTTATTTACTTTCGATTAGTATAGAATTATCCAAGGATAATTTTTTAGAGGATGAAACACTTAAAAGAGCTGTAGTGCGAAGTTTAGAAATAATAGGAGAAGCGACGAAGAAAATCCCGGCAGATTTTAAAGTCAAATGGAGTTCTATTCAATGGAAAAATATGGCAGGAATGCGGGACCGTCTAATCCATGATTATATAGGCGTAAACTATTCCATAGTTTGGGACGTACTAATAAATAAAATTCCGGCGCTAAATGCACAAATACAGGAAGTGTTAAGTGAGGAATAATACTACTTAAGGAGTTAAATTTTCATGATTTTTACCTTCTGCCATTAATTACCTATTTAAAATTTTCCAGTATTCTGGATTTGTCTTCATTTTCCTTTTCGTTCTTATGATACAATTCAATGAATGTAATTTTTTGTTCTTTAGGAAAATGAGCATAAATTAATCGCAATCCTGAATTTATCCCTCTTCCTTTTAATGCCTTGCAAGCAATTTTTTTAACCTTTATTATACAGGTCTCTATACCCAAATTATCAATACGAAAACTAAACGGTGGTCGTTCATCGGGTGCGATTTCTAACACTTGTTTTACTACGGCTAAATCGTCATTTAGTGTTCGGTATTTTTTTAAAAGGTTCTTCAAATCCTTTTTAAATTCGCTTAATTCGTCAAAGGTCATTGTGCTTCAATTTCGTCTCCATAGTTTCTTACAGAGAAAGGAGCATCTCTATAAAAAACTAATTCATAATTGATTTCTTCTCCTTCTTTTGAAGCAAGCCAAGGCATATCCTTATGAGAATAGTTGCTGATTGCAGCAGCAGACCAATCACTCATTTGCTCTATAACCCTGTCAATAATTTCTTTTTCGCTTGCCCGTAATTCAGTTAAATCAGCTTTTTCTAAAGGCAAATAGCGAGTTTGAGGATAACCGTGAAATACTGTTTTAACTCTTTGCAACTGACCTTTTTTAATCATTTGATCAATGATGGTATCTAACTTTTGCGGAACTGGTCCAAAAGGCAATTTGCGATATTTAGCACCTGTTAAATGTTCCTCATACAATTCATAATAATTGAAGTCCGAGAAATAGAGTAACTTATAAAGAACCGTTTCGCCAACATTAGGCTTACCTGCACAACGTTCAAGAATATACAATAAAACATTTTTAAATTTTCTAATATGTAATGCTGGCACTGAAATACGTTCTTCTTGTTTCTTTGCCTTTATTTCTTCTTTGTCTTCAACCTCTTGACTTGCCGAGAAATCCTTAGACATAAAATCGTCTAATGAAAATTCTAAAATCAAAGACAATTTTTGAAGTTCAAGAATATCAACACTTCTGTTTCCTAACTCAATTTGAGCTAAAGACGGTCGGGAAATTTTCACACTTTTAGCTAAATCTTCCTGAGACAACCCTTTCATTTTACGAAGTCCGGTTATCCGCTTACCTATTTGCTTTTGTGACAATTTTATGTTCATATCAATGTGTGTTTCGATGTTTAACGGTACAAAGATAATTATTGTTTGAATACAAAACATATTTTTGTTTCAAATTAAAACATTTACTACGTTTACTCAAGGAAAGCTAACCCAATTGAAAAATTGCTTTTAATCCCGAATGCTATCGGGACCATCGTTTCAAAAAAAATAAAAAACTCCCGACACGCAATCCAGCCAAAAATTAAACATTTGTTTGAATTTAAACAAATGTTTAATTTTGTGTTAACTGAATCTTTTTATTCAATCTGTAAGTTAGTTTTGCCCCGTGTCGGACCAAAAAAAGCAACATATCATTCAAACTGCCATTACCCTATTTACAGAAAAGGGCTATGAAGGCACTACCATCCGAGATCTGGCAAAAAGAGCAAAAGTGAATGTTGCCATGGTTAACTACTATTTCGGCTCTAAGGAAAAGTTATTCGAGGCCCTGGTTGAATCCCGCGCCGGGTATATGCGCAACCTATTGGATGAGCTGAAAGTAAATCAATCCCTCACCCATTTTGAAAAAATAGAACACATCATTTTTCACTACGTAAACCGCATTCTCGATAACCGCGCATTTTTTCAGGTGATGCAGCAGGAAATGCTGGTTAGTGTTCGGCCCGAATTAAACCGGAATATATCGGATGTGCTGATAAAAAATGTAGATGAGATTGTGAAGATTATCCATTCCGGCATCCGAAAAAAAGAATTCCGGAAAGTGGATGCCCAATTAACTTTCGCATCTATTATTGGAACTATTCAGCAAGTGGTAATGTCTAAATCCCTCTGCAACCGAATGCTGGGTTTACCCGAAAGTGCCGACCCCTTTATACAACCCCGATTTAAAAATAGAATTCGCAAGCACATACATCAAATGATGCAAACCCATTTATTACCTCATACCCTTAACCCATAATTGTTTCATGGAAACACAAGCCAATACTCCTAGCAAAAAAAACAAACTCAAGCCGGTTATCCTCTTAACCCTCCTAGCCATTGCCGGCTATTTTGGTTACCAGAAAATTCGCTTTCTGATGACCCACGAATCTACCGACAATGCACAGATAGAAACCCAAATTACGCCCGTGTTACCCCGCGTGGCGGGCTATGTAAAAACTATTTTGGTTAAAGACTACGATTCAGTTGCTTCCGGCCAATTACTCGTAGAACTAGACGATGCCGAACTGCAAACCCAACTAGCCGAGCAAGAAGCCGACCTGCAGCAGAGTATCTCGGAAGTTTCCTTTGCAAATGCCAATAAAAGCACTGCCATCGTTACCCTGCAAACCAATAAGGGTGCTATTAACCTGCAATCTATCCGATTGAAAAAAGCACAACAGGATGCAGATCGTGACGATCAATTATTTAAAGAAGAAGCCATTACTCGCAAGCAATGGGAGGATAGCCGATACAATCTGCAGGCTGCCCAGCAACAATTGACCAACAGTGAAACAGAATATTCGGCTGCCAATAACCGTATATTGGTGCAAACAGCTGCGGTGGACAAAGCCACTTCTGTATTGGCTATCAAAAGAGCTAAGATTGAACAAACCCGATTGAAGCTGAGTTACACCAAAATATTTGCCCCACAAACCGGAAAAATAGGGAAGAAAAATGTTGCTGCCGGGCAATATGTGCAGGCAGGTACGCCTTTATTTTCTATTGTTAATGATACTACCTATTGGGTAATTGCCAACTTTAAAGAAAACCAACTCAGGAAATTATTTCCGGGAAAAGAGGTTGAATTGAGCATGGATGCCTATCCCCAACTGAAACTTACCGGTACTATTGAAAGCTTAAGTGAAGCAACCGGTGCTAAATTCTCCTTATTACCGCCCGACAATGCCAGTGGCAACTTTGTAAAAGTTACCCAACGCGTGCCGGTGAAAATAAAAATCAAGGAAGTGGAAAAATACCGCAACTTCTTACGGGCAGGGTTAAGTGTAGAAGTAACCGCAGCTATCAATTAATCATCACGTACCAACGCTCCATGGCTACTCCTAAAGGATTTGCAAAATTTATTATCGTACTTACCTGCATCACGGCAGCCATCATGGAATTGATAGACACTTCCATAGTAAATGTGGCGTTGACCAATATCAGTGGCAGCCTGGGAGTGAATATTGAAGATACCAGCTGGATTATTACTGCCTATGCCATTGCAAACGTAATCATCATTCCCCTTACCGGTTTTTTAGCCGAATACTTTGGTAGAAAGAAATACTATATCGGCTCGATGATTCTTTTTACCGTAGCTTCTTACCTATGTGCCCAATCGGGCAGTTTGGTTGAAATCGTTATCTGGCGGTTTATTCAGGGCATTGGTGGGGGAGCGTTACTGTCAACATCCCAAGCCATCCTCTTCGATACATTCGAACCCAAAGACCGACCCATTGCGGCTGGTATCTTTGGAATGGGAATTGTACTGGGCCCAACCCTAGGCCCAACTGTGGGTGGATATATTATAGACCATGCTTCCTGGCCATTGATATTTATCATCAATATCCCCATTGGCATTATCGCTACTTTTTTAAGCATCTACTTTATTGAAGAAAAACCCGGCGAGGGAACCCGCAAAAAAGAAATCCATATCGATTATACCGGCATCTTATTATTAACCGTTGGCATTGGCTGCTTGCAATACGTGCTGGAAAGAGGGGAAAGCGAAGATTGGTTCAACAGCAGAATCATCCAAGTAACGAGCTTTGTAGCCACTACACCAGCAGTGAATCTTCGCGTACTCGGCAATACCAACCTGGCTTTTACTACCCTATTTACATTTGTAATCGGGTTCGGTCTGTTTACCTCGGTATTTGTATTCCCCATATTAGCCCAACGTGTATTGGGTTTTACGGCCTATGAAACGGGATTAACCCTACTGGCCCCTACCCTGATAACCCTGGTAACTTTTCCGGTAATCGGAAAACTAATGAGTAAGGGATTTCCCCCTATTCCTTTTGTGGTAATTGGATTTCTGTTTTTCGCACTGTATGCCTGGATGAATTCGAGACTGAGTCCGGATGTAGGCAGATGGGATTTTTATCTCCCCTTATTGTTCCGCGCTATTGGCATTAGTATGGTGCAGATACCCCTCATTAATCAGGCAGTGGCTGGATTGGCACCTAAAGATTATCCAGCGGGTATTGCCTTGAATAATATGATCCGTCAACTAGGCGGCGCATTTGGTATTGCACTGGCCAATAATTATATCTCCAATCGTTATGCCGTTCACCGCTATCACTTAGTAGAAAATATCACCAGCGAATCGGAAATGTTTTACGAGCGGAGTTCTAACATTGCCAAGGGCATTATTGCCCGCAGTGGGGATGTTGCCGGTGCATCTTCCAAAGCACTCGCTACCATTAATCAGGTGGTTGATCGACAAGCCTATTATCTTTCTTATCTGGATACCTTCTTACTTGTAACCGTATTTTTTTTGGTAATGATACCCTTTGCCGTTTTTTTAAAAGCCAAAAAGCAATCACCCGCAGAAATATCAGCAACCGCAAAAGCATCCGAAGATGCCCATTAAAAATTGATTCGTTAAACTGTTTATATATGAAAGCAATCTTAACTATTTTCTCAGCCCTTTTAGTTTGTTCGTCCGCTTCTTCTCAGATTGCGGCACAGCCCCTGCTGAAAGACTTAATCCGGCAATCGTTTACTTATTTTCCGGCCATTAAAGAAAAAGAACAATCGGTAGTTACTGCCCGCGAAAGAATGCAGTTAACCGAACTGAATAAATATCCGGATGTAAGTGCCGATGCCGGATATACTTTTGTGCAACCAAAAATTGAACTGCCCATAAACGGTGAAAAATTTCAGTTTGCTCCGGTGCATAATATTACCACCAGTGTAAATGCCAATTATGCTTTGTTTGATTTTGGCAGACTGAAAGCCGCTATTGAAAGATCGAAAAAAGATATACAACTGGCCGAACACCAGGTTGATTATAGTAAATGTCAGCTGGCATTTCAGGTAGCCACTGTGTATTACAATATCACCTACCTCCGCAAAGCGGTTGTAATTGAAGACAGTGTGCTGGCCTATCTACAGGAAAATAAAAGCCTACTAACTACGCAGGTGTCTAATGGAACTGCATTGAAGATTGATTTGCTTTCCATACAATCGGCTATTGACAATGAAAATAACCGACGCATCGATTTGCTCAACTCTTTGCAGAAACAATATAACCTGATGGAATTCACCACCGGAACTACCGCCCATCCCAACAATCAGGTTTTTGACTTTACCGTTCCCACCCAAAATTTATTAGCCACCCTAACCAAGGCACAACAAGAGAACCCAGAATTTTCTATTGCACGCGACCGGATTCAACAGAGTACTGCAGAACTATCTATTAGCAAACTGGCAGATAAGCCCATGGTAGGCTTGCGTGCAGGTGCCGGTATTAGAAATGGGTATGTACCTTATGTAAACGACCTTCGTTTTAATTACTTGGCTGGATTATCTTTTACCGTTCCTATTTATAATGGAGGCAAGGCCAAACAACAACAAAAATTTCAGCAACAACAAATTGTTCAGCAAGAACTGGCCATGGAAACCCTGAGCAATCAGTACAAGAAAGATTTGATGCAGTCTTTAGCCGATATCAATAGTGCCCAGGAAAGAATAAAAAATACCGAAGGACAAATTCAACAAACCAAGGCAGCGGAAAAATTAGCGTATCAGCAGTTGAAAAATGGAGTAGGTACGCATTTAGAAATTACCCTTGCCAGTAATCGGGTGCAGCAGGCTTCTTTTACCCGGTTGCAATACGAATATCAACTATGCTTGGCGCAACTGGAATTGGCCCGATTAACCGGAGCAAAATATTGGGAATAGGCTATTCCTTTATTGTACGGTAAACCAAATAGGTGGGATATCGCCTTCCTCCGGCAAATAATTGATAAACAATTCTTCCCCTACCTGAATAGGCCGCAGGGTTCGGATGGTGATCAGTTGATGCTCGTAATCCATCTCGTATCTACAGTTGGGCTCGGCAGCATGATTGTAAATAGAGAGATACCCCCAAGCCACACAGGCCTCCCCCCCTTCTTTACCCCATTCGAAAATATAATCGTGTAGGCGGGTTTTCTCCACCTCGTTACGCTCTTCCAACGACAAAACCAGCACTGGAGAAATCTCAATTGTTTGTGCTTCCAGTAAGGGCTCGGATGTAAACACACCCCTCCCCCTGTTTTCAGAAGGGGCCACGAACAAGCAGGGTAGTATCATACCCTAAAGATACGGAACGAAAAATAGCCTCCCTAGCTCGGAGACTGAATACTCAGAAATACTGATTAAATTGCACCCATGATGGAAGAAATGGAGCAAGCAACCCTATTCGACCGTTTTGAAGCATTGATTAGTAAGGAGGATACCCTGGAGATCCGTGCATTTTTAAACGATCAAAATATCAGTGACGTAGCAGAACTGATAAATGAATACCCCGATTATGCCGATCGCATTATTGCGAATATGGCCATACACCGGGCTGCCAGTGTATTTAAGATACTCGACATCTCTCAGCAAAAAGATATTGTAAAAGAGCTCCCTTCTGCAAAAACTGCCGAATTGCTGAATGAATTGCCAGCCGATGACCGTACCGACTTTTTAGAAGAATTGCCCAAAGCCGCTATCCGCGATCTTATAAAATTACTCGACCCCGAAGAGAGAAAAATTACACTTTCTCTGTTGGGCTATCCCGAAGACAGCGTTGGCCGTTTGATGACGCCGGATTATGTGTATGTATATCAGCACAACACGGTGCAGGATACTTTTGAAACCATTCGCAAACATGCCAAGAACAGTGAAACCATCGATGTAATTTATGTGATTAATGAACAAGGTGAACTGATAGATGATATCCGTATCCGCGATGTAATTCTTGCCTCCCCCGATAAAACCATGGAGGAAATTGTAGACGGCAGGGTAGTATCCCTAAATGTGCAAGACGATCAGGAACATGCCAGTCAGGTTTTTAAAATGAATAACCGGGTGGCGCTTCCGGTGGTTGATGATAATAATATTTTATTGGGTATTGTTACCATCGATGACATGTTGTGGGTAGCCAATGAGGAGTTTAGTGAAGACATGCAAAAAATGGGAGGTACAGAAGCTTTGAATGAGCCCTATCTGGATATTCCCTTTTTTACCTTGATCAAAAAAAGAGCCGGTTGGTTGGTTTTGTTGTTTTTTGGAGAATTATTCACAGCAACTGCTATGGCTTATTTTTCGGATGAACTTTCCAAAGCATTGATTTTATCCATCTTTGTACCCCTGATTATTTCGAGTGGGGGTAATAGCGGATCGCAGGCATCTACCTTAATTATTCAGGCGATGGCAGTGGGAGAAGTTTATATTGAAGACTGGTGGCGGGTAATGAGAAGGGAGATTTTAAGTGGATTAACCTTGGGAGGTATATTGGGCTTTATCGGTTATTTCCGCATAGCCTTGTGGCATCAGTTAATGAGTAGAGGCGTTATCCAAGACATTTATGGAGAACACTGGAGTTTAATAGGGCTAACGGTGGGATTTTCTTTGATGGGTGTGGTACTTTGGGGAACACTCACTGGCTCAATGCTTCCACTTGTATTAAAAAAACTGGGTGCAGACCCTGCGGTTTCCTCTGCGCCATTTGTGGCTACCTTGGTAGATGTAACCGGACTAATCATCTACTTTAGTATGGCCTGGGTATTCTTACATGGTATTTTGATTTAAAATACCCCCTTGCTAATTATTTACCGCATTGATAACTAATCGGGGCTTTTTTCCCGGTGCGGAAGGTACTTGACCAATCCATAGTTCCCCCCTACCCAGCATTAACCCCCGATAGTTGTGAAAAAGTCCGCAAAAACATAAGGAGGTAAAACTGGATAAATAGGCTGGATAAAAAATCTGGTCGTAGTTAGCCAACAATTCCGCCGCATCCCGAATGGTTACCCCTTGTTTACCTAAATAGGTAGTGTTGAGGGGATAAAAAATATTTTCGGAAACCCATTTTTTGTCCTTGGCTAAAATTTTTGTAACAGCGGTTTGCATAAATTGCTCGGCCACCGAATCGGGAAAATCAATAGCAGTATACCGATGCGTAAGATCGCCGCCGCAGGAAGCTATATAAGTAATTTTTACTTTTTGTTTAGCGCCAGTGGAAATCTCTTTCCAATCTCCTTCTATTCTATCGGCATCCGAAGAGGTAAGCACACCCGATACCTGCGCAATCATTTGTTTTTGCCGGGAAAGGGTAAATTTCAATCGATTATCCACCATCGTTCCACGCAACAAATAAGAAGATTGCTTACCTGCATAACACATGGTGCCGGTTAATTTCCCCTCATCTTCTACAAAAATTGAAAAATGTGCCAATTTTTTCCCAATCATCCCCTCAAAATCATGCCAACGGTTTCTTTCGAGCGGGTTGGCAACTGCTTGATTGAAAAGCACTAAAGACAAAAAAATCCAGCCTATTTTTCGCATGGTATTGGGGGGGGAATTCAAATGAATCTGCCCCGAAAAATAATAATTTTTTCGGAAAGAATGATTATTTAGAATTGAGCTGGGTGATTAACTGATTTTTTACGGAATCCTGCCACTCATTTGCCAATATGCTCAGGAGAACGCTGGTTCTGCGTAATCCATTTGCCAAAAGCATATGTTCGCGCAAAACACCTTCAGGTATACAGCCAATAGATTCCATTGCGCGAATACTTTTTTCATTATTGATATCCGCCCGAAAAGCAACCCGATGAAACCCTGCCTGCTCAAAAGCAAACTGTAAGAGTAAATATTTACTGTTCCGATTAATACCGGTTCGCTGAAAATCTCGTCCCAACCAGGTATAACCCAACAAGAGCGATTGGTTGGGTAGATCAATTTCATAAAAACGAGTAGTTCCTGCATAAGCTGCACGTTGCTTATCATAGATAATAAAAGGATAGGCTAGTCCAGATTCGCGCCCCTTTACCACCGCTGCCAGATATTGCGTGAGATTGTCGGAACCTGCCGCGGTTTGCAAACTATATTGCCAAAGCTCCGGCTCATTTTCGGAGAATACTTGCAAATGCTTGGCATCACTGATTTCTAAAGGCCGCAATAACACGCAATCATTTTCTAATACAATATGTAAATCGGTAGAAAATGGAGTAGGTTTCATGTGAGTAAAATGTTATTTATCAACGCATCAACCCAGGAAACTAATTTTGTAGCGCTTAGTGGGTAACTTGCCACACAATATAAAAAATAATTCAACATGTGCGGGATTGTAGGGTATACTGGTAAAAGAGAAGCTTATCCCATTTTGCTAAAAGGGCTCAAACGCTTAGAGTATCGTGGGTACGATAGTTCGGGAATTGCATTGCAACAAGATCAGCATCTACAAGTGTATAAAAAGAAAGGAAGAGTTGCTGAGTTAGAAGAACTTTTATTAGGTAAAGGGTTGCATGCGCATATAGGCATAGGTCATACCCGTTGGGCGACCCATGGAGAACCCAGCGACCGGAATGCGCATCCGCATGTATCACAAAGTGGTAAGCTGGCAATGATACATAATGGTATTATTGAAAATTACGCACCCATCAAGCAAGAACTGGTATCAAAAGGGTATCAGTTTCACAGCGATACCGATACCGAAGTGTTGCTCAATTTTATTGAAGAGATTCAAACCCAAAATACTTGCTCACTCGAAGAAGCGCTGCGGATTGCCTTAAAAAGAGTGGTGGGCGCTTATTGTATTTTGTTGATTGCTTCGGATGATCCAGAAACCATCATTGCCGCAAGAAAGGGTAGTCCCTTGGTAATTGGCATTGGCAAGGGGGAACATTTTTTAGCCAGCGATGCCTCCCCTATTATTGAATATACCCGTGAAGTAGTATATGTGAACGATTATGAAATAGCCATTGTAAAACCGGATGAATTGATTTTAAAAAATCTGGGCAATGAAAAACAAACGCCCTATATCACTCGGCTGGATATGGAACTATCTGCCATTGAAAAAGGAGGATATGAGCATTTTATGCTGAAAGAAATTATGGAGCAACCCGAAACCGTTTTTGATGGGTTGCGCGGCAGACTATTGGCAGCAGAAGGAAAAATTATCATGAGTGGAATAGAGCAACATCTTCCTGCATTTTTATCGGCCCCCCGCATTATTATAGTTGCCTGTGGCACCAGCTGGCATGCAGGCTTATTGGCAGAATATTTAATTGAAACCTTTGCAAGAATTCCGGTGGAAGTAGAATATGCCTCCGAATTCAGGTACCGCAACCCGGTAATTCATGCGGGTGATGTGATTATTGCCATCTCACAAAGTGGAGAAACCGCCGATACACTGGTAGCATTGGAAAGTGCCAAAGCGCAGGGTGCTTTTATTTTTGGCGTAGTGAATGCCGTAGGCAGCAGTATCGCCCGCTTAAGTGATGCGGGTGCTTATACGCATGCAGGTCCAGAAATTGGGGTTGCCAGTACCAAAGCCTTTACCGGACAAGTAGCCGTATTAACCCTGATGGCACTCAAAATCGGCTATGCCAAAGGAACCCTGGCGGAAGCAGATTACCTGAA
>JAPLEI010000030.1 GCA_026391195.1 Bacteroidota bacterium
CAAATTCTTCATCGGAAAATGTCAAAACAAATGGTGGAGTTACGGTTATTGAAACCTGCTGGTACTATAGCTGGACTGACGCAGATGGCGGAGTTTATGTTACTAATACTCAATGTAGTTATAAAGTTTTATTTTCTGGGTTTAAAGATATCGCTGTTGCACAAAACTTAGAACCCTTTTTAGATTTTGGTGGTGGAGGAAATCCAAATCCTGCTAACCCTGATAACTGCAAAACTGCATGTGAAGAAGCTGTAGAGGGAATTGTGAATTCATCTTATACTGTATCTATTCCCGGAACAGTTAATGTAACTTCTATTGACGGCTTTAAAAAGAACAAAAATTTTCGATGGAAAAATCACGAATCACCTACATGGGATATCTATTCTTCTGAACAAGGTGTAGTTAAATTAATAGATGTACCAAATAATATTTGGCAATGGGAATCATTAGAGCATAAAGGGATGACAGTTACTGGGATTAATGGAATTGGAGTCGATATATCTGTAAAAAATGACAATGGAACACCATCATTTGTGGCGGGGAATCAAAATATTTACTATGCAGCTATGGAGGTAGAATATGATATTACTGTTGCCATATTATGCCAATGTTCAGGTTCTACTCCTTCGTATACTAAACATTATAAAAATAATAGTCCATTTTATCCTGCGAAACCTTAAAAGAAATGAATTATCTCAAACCTGTATTTTCAAAAAGGATTTTTGTACTAGTTCTTCTGTCTCTAATTTCCATTAGTTTTATTTTTTGGAGTCAGGCGAATCATCTCTCAAATGACGTTACACATTTGCGTTTAACTGCCGGTCTTCCTTTTCTAAATCTAATTGAGAATAAGGTAAACATCACATATCTTAAGGACACAATTGATATCTATTACTATAAAAATAATGTTCTTTACTTTCTTCCATATATAGAACAAAATCAAATGGGAGATAGTATACTTATAGAAGAGAGAAAATATTCATGTTTTCTCTTTGATAAAGATAGCTGTAGCGGCTATTTTTTTGGTTCTTTGGAAGGAACTTTTAAAGCCAAAAAACTTTCTGTAGATTCTGTTTTAACTAAAAGAGGATATTATGGAATGGACTTTTACTTAGATGATAAATGTACTTATATTGAAAAAGTTGTTGAGAGTGATGGCATTGTGATGGAAAAATATTATAATAAGGATAACATTTTGAATTTATTTTATCACGACTCAATATATGTATATTTTGATAAAAGACTAAATGATATAGGTTTAAGTATTTCAAAGTCTATTGATAAAATGAAAAATCAGAAACTATGTAAAGTTAGGCTCATATTTAATGAAAAATTCTCTGAAAAACATCATGTGATGTTACCCAAAAGGGAAATGTATTTTGAAATT
Source organism: Bacteroidota bacterium (assembly GCA_026391195.1). Classification (GTDB taxonomy): domain Bacteria; phylum Bacteroidota; class Bacteroidia; order Chitinophagales; family Chitinophagaceae; genus Sediminibacterium. The sequence continues at coordinate 1,388 of JAPLEI010000030.1, forward strand.
AAAAAGATTGAAAATAATAATCCGGCAGAAACCATTAATATTATTGAAAAGCTAAATAAGGAAATTGGTGCACAGTATTCAAGGCGATAAACACAATTTTATATTACTTGCTAATAAGCGATATTGTCTAATATTTCTAATTAGTATTTTTATTTCGATATTGAATGTAAATGCTCAAAATAACTATACCTATAAAATACTTTTCAATTTCAGTTCTCTTGATAACAATCAATCAAATTCTACTAACACACATTTATTTTCAACTTTTGATAACTTTCTGTTTGAATATATTCTTGAGGAAAAAAAGGAAACCATATTGAATATAGGGCAGGGTGGGGTAGAGAGGGTAGATGAAAAGGTAAAATTTGATACAGTGTTTGTTCAAGTAATTGACTAAGTAAAAAAGAGATACATTCAGATTGACTGCTTTTCAGAAAAATTCAAAGTATTAAGTAATGGCGACTATTTTAATTCTCCATTTGGCTTAAAAATGAACACAAGTGTTCGTATTGATACGAAAAAAAATTGAGGTCTTTTCATTTTCGGATACACTAATAAGTAATCAAAAATTTCAATACTCTTCAGGTACAATAAGAAATATAAATAACTCTGATTCTGTAATCTCTAAAGCTTATTTCACACAATTTGATAATTTGAATACTTTATGGATTATACTCGGAATGCCTAAAGCGAATGAAAAATTAACTTTTTTGGGCTTTTGTACTTCATTTATTGAGCAAAAATTCACGATTTCATTGCATGTTCAAGGTATTCAAATTTTAGGAAAAAAAGAAGAAGAAATTAGTAGGACAATCTGTGAAAAATTAAAGCCTTATTTGAACAATTAATGGTACCCTAATAATTCCTTCTCCGAATAGTCTCCCAGCGGGGACTATTCGGTTCGGAGGAATAATCTGCCTAATTCATCTGTATATTATTATACAGGGAAACAAGGTATCTCTGATTTTGTTACTTAAATTCAATTAGCCGATATTGACTTAGGTATTTGATGCAGCAATGAATTTAATTAACTGATGTTGATTTGTACTCCGAAGGGCATAGTCTCCTCCTACGTCGGAAGACTATGCGAGGAAAAAATCTGCTTAATTCAGCGGGATATTTTTATACAGGGATACGAAGTTTCTTTGATGTTGTTACTTAAATTGAATTAGGCGATATTGACTTAGGTATATGGTGCGGCAATGAATTTAGTTAACTGATGTTGATTTGTACTCCGAAGCGCATAGTCTCCTCCTACGTCGTAAGACAATGCGATGAAGGAATTTCGCTATTGAACCCTTTTCTTTCCTCTCTCCATTTGTCCCTACAAAATCGTACCTTTGCACCCGAAAATGCCGGGATATGCTGAATAAATTAGATGCCATTAAAGCCAGATTTGATCAGGTGGGCATTGCTTTAACCAACCCGGAAATCATCAACAACCAGAAAGAATTCGGGGCATACAGCAAAGAATACCGCTCACTGGAGAAAATTATGCAGCCCTATGAGGCCTATAAAAAAGTGCTGGCCGATTACGATTTTGCCCGCGAAGCCCAGCAATCTTCCGACGAGGATATGAAGGAACTGGCCAAGATGGAACTGCCCGGCCTAGAAGAAAAAAAGGACGAACTGGAGAAACTCCTTACTCAATTACTCATTCCCAAAGACCCCCAAGACGATAAAAATGCCATCCTCGAAATCCGTGCCGGAACCGGGGGAGATGAAGCCAGCTTATTTGCCGGCGACCTCTTAGGCATGTACCTGCGCTATTGCTCTAAAAAAGGATGGAAAACCCAGATAGTAAGTGAAAGTGAAGGAACAGTAGGTGGCTACAAAGAGGTTGTGGTAGAAGTTACCGGGGAAGATGTATATGGCACGCTTAAATTTGAGAGTGGCGTACACCGGGTGCAACGTGTTCCCAATACCGAAACTCAAGGGCGGGTGCATACCTCCGCCGCAACAGTTGCCGTTATGCCGGAAGCCGAAGAAGTTGATTTTGAATTGAAAGAAAGCGATGTGAAAATGGAAACCGCCCGAAGTGGGGGTGCTGGCGGACAAAACGTAAATAAAGTGGAAACCAAGGTATTTCTTACCCATATCCCTACCGGCGTAGTAGTAGTTTGCCAAACCGAACGCTCTCAATTGGGCAACAGGGAAAAAGCCATGAATATGCTGCGCACCAAACTGTACGAAGAGCAGGTGCGTAAGCAGGAAGATGAAATTTCTCGCCGCCGGAAAACCCTGGTAAGCACGGGCGACCGGAGTGCAAAAATCAGAACCTATAACTGGCCGCAGGGTCGGGTTACCGATCATAGAATCGGACTCACTTCTTATAACCTGGATGCAGTAGTTAACGGGGAAATTGAAGAGTTTATCGAGGCATTGCAGATGGCAGAAAATGCCGAGAAAATGCTTACCCAGTAAGCACTAATTATTTTTTACTTTTTCCTCTGTTTCTTTAATTGCCAGCTCCCAGTTCCAGGCGGTGCGCATCATTTCTTGTAGGTCGTAGCGTATGCTCCAACCTAGTTGCTTAACCGCTTTTTCGTTATTGGCATAAATCGCCATCACATCGCCGGGGCGGCGGGCACCCATCGAATAGGCAAGTGGGCGACCGGATACTTCCTCAAACATTCGGATTGCTTCTAGCACAGTAATGCCATTGCCGGTTCCTAAATTAAATACTTCGCAGTTTTCGGTATACTTGTTGGCCTGCAGGTATTGCAGGGCGAGGG
>JAPLEI010000026.1 GCA_026391195.1 Bacteroidota bacterium
TATACCAACCTGTTTCGCCAGATAAAACAAGAATATCCCACCCTCAAACTCCATTCACTGGGGCCACCCGAAGTAGCCCATATTTGTAAAATTGACAAAATCAGTCACCGCGAAGCCCTGCAAGCACTAAAAGCAGCCGGCCTTGATTCATTACCCGGGGCGGGAGCCGAAATATTGGTTGACCGTGTTCGTAGGCTGGTATCTAATGGAAAATGCGGGGCAGATGAGTGGCTGGATATTATGGCGGAAGCCCATCAGCAACATATTACCACCAGTGCTACGATGATGTTTGGCCATGTGGAAACCTTGGAAGAAAGATTCATCCATCTAGAAAGAATACGCGAAGTACAAAGCAGAAAGCCGGCAGATGCCAAAGGCTTTTTGGCATTTATTCCCTGGACCTTCCAGGATGTAGATACCCTTCTAGCGAAAATCAGGGGAGTACAGAATTTAACTACTTCGGATGAATATATCCGCATGATTGCCATCAGCCGAATTATGTTGCCCAATGTTACCAATATACAGGCCAGCTGGCTTACCGTAGGTAAACAAACCGCGCAAATTTGCTTGCATGCAGGCGCCAATGATTTTGGCAGTATTATGCTGGAAGAAAATGTGGTAAGTGCAGCCGGCGCGCCACATCGGTTTACCTATAAAACAATTCAGGAAGCTATTCAAGAAGCAGGCTTTATACCACAACTGCGCAATCAGCAATACGGATTCAGGGAGTTGCCGGAACATATTCAGGAACAGGTAATTGAATATTAACCCATCCCCCAACACACCCCATTTACCCCTGCATTAGGCCGCCTATAACCTAAATAATAGGCAGGCTTGGTTTTTTAACCCAATTTGTTGCCTGAAATGTAACATTTTCCCCCCCGGAACGTATTACCTGTACCAAAGCGCGGCTGTTAGTATGACGGAGAAGCATTATAATGAAATGGTTACCCAATACGCTGATAATGTATATCGGTTTGTGGTAAAGAATATTCGGAATTCCGAAGATGCCCGCGATATTGTACAAATCAGCTTTGAAAAACTCTGGAAACACCGAGATACCATTCAGCCAGAACAGGCTAAATCATGGCTTTTTACGGTTGCTTACCACCAACTAATCGATTGGGTAAGAAAGAAGAACCGGAGTTCCTTAACGGATGTTGTGCCGGAAGCAGCTACAAGCTCCCTCTTTGAAAAAAAGGCGCTGCAAGAAAAATTACACGATGCCTTGCAGCAATTGAATGAAGTGCAGAGAAGTTTGGTGTTACTGAAAGATTATGAGGGATATAGTTATGAGGAAATTGGCACCATCACAGGCTTGCATGCCAGTCAGGTAAAAGTGTATTTACACCGCGCCCGACAAACCCTTCGAAATATTTTAGTTAGTGTAGAAGAAGTATTGAATTAAAAGAATTGAAAAGAAATGATTAACCAGGATAATTTTGAAATGTATTGTATGCTGAATGCGGATGGCGAATTGTCGCCTGCTGAAGTTCAGGCATTCGATGCATTTTTAGCGCAGAATCCTGATTTGATATCCGAATGGCAGCAATGGCAACAATTGAAACTACAGGGGGATGCCCCTCTATTTCCGGATAAAGCAACTTTGCTACAACCCCTATCGGAAACCCTTTCGGAAGAAAAGGCCTGGCTATATATTGACGGAGAACTTTCATTGGCCGATCAAACTGCAACAGAAGAATGGTTACGCCATGATGCAACGAGCACGCAACTTATAAAAGAACTTCGCAGCCTGGTGCTGGAACCTTCTATGGAGGCTTGTCCAGATAAAGAGTCGCTATACCGAATCAGTAGCCAACGTCCGGTAATCGTTATGCGTTGGATGCTTCGCGTTGCTGCTGCCGTTCTAATTGTGGTGCTTTGCTGGCCGTTGTTTACCAAAAAGCCTTTACAAAAAACGAGTCCAGCGGAAGAGGTAGTTTCTAAGTCACTTGCCCCTTCACCCAGTAGGGATTCGGATAAAGGTGCTCTGAATTCAAAATCAACTCAACCCTATTTTTCTGCCGACCCCGGAAAGTCTTTGCCTATAACCACACAAGTAACTGCCGGGAAAGAAACCCCTGCAAAAGTTCCTATTGCTGAAAATTCGCTGCCGATTGCCGAAACCAAAAAAGGCAATGAAAATATAATCGCATCCACAGAAGATAGGTTGACCCCAGCAGTAAATAATCAGCAGCCGCCGAATACAATCAACAGTTTATCGGCAAATCCCCCTGAAAATTCGGAACCTGAATTACACAATTTGGCACAACCGGTTGTTTATCGGGAACTGAATACTGAAAGTGAAAGAGAAATCATCAACATCGGAGCGTTAGAAATTCGGGAAGGCCGTTTTCGGGGCATTATTCGCAAAGCAGGCGCCTTGCTCAAAAGAACTGGAACCCGAACAAAGGATACCCAAGAATATAAAGTGATTCAAGTAGCACAACCTTTACAACCTTAATGATAACTATATGAAAATGAAGAAGAACTGGCTATCTGTGGTACTATTATTATCCGCGATTTCATTGCATGCACAAAAAGACAGCACAGCAAAGCAATTAGACACCCTACAAATTGGCGGATTTACCATTGTGCGAGACGGGGAGCCCGCTAAACATTCTGCCAGTAGTTCTACTACAAATTATAATGTGATCTGGACTAACCGACCAGCAAAAAAAAATAAGACCATTTCTACCAACTGGCTGATTTTTGATTTAGGATTTGCCAACTATCGCGACCTCACCAATTATTCGTATGCGCAAGCGGGCAGCTACCTGAGAATACTGCGACCCGGCGATCCGGCTGTGAATGAGGGCACTACTACTTTAAATACCGGGAAATCGAGCAATGTAAATATTTGGTTATTTATGCAACGAGCAAGTTTGAGTAAAAATGTGCTGAATCTGAAGTATGGACTGGGGTTGGAGATGTATAATTTTCGCTACGATTCCCGTATCAGTTTCCGTAATGCTCCTGCCCCAATGGCATTCAATGACTCTATCAGTTTTACCAAGAACAAGTTATATGCGGGGTATGTTACCGTTCCGCTGATGATTAACATCAATACCCAACCTAATTCGCGTAGAGGATTAATCATGAGTGTTGGGATGAGTGCAGGCTACTTGCTGGCCAGCCGCAATAAACAAATCAGCGGCGATAGGGGTAAACAAAAATACAGGGGCGATTTAGCACTGGAGCCATGGAGACTGGCGGCAATTGGAGAAATAGGATTGGGCCCGGTGAGATTGTATGGTTCGTATAGTATAAATCAATTACAAAAAACCTATACCCGCATGGAGCAATATCCTTATACGATAGGTATCCGCTTCAGCAGCTGGTAATAAGTTACTGCTTACTTTTTTTGTTGACCTTATTTCTACAAATAATCATTATTAATTTGAAAAATAGTAAAGTCAACATCATTCTTTTTAAGCTATTTATAATATCATCAAGTAAATCCTTACACTAAGGGTCCAAAGGGTCATACGGATCCATATGCAAGCAATCCAAAGTAGGATAATAGGACACACAGTGTCTGTCTATTCTAGTCAAGTTTTTATAGGGTAAATAACCCAATTCCTCTAGGTTTCTTGTATCGAAAGTTCTTCCAACTGAAGAGGTAACCATTCTACTTTGACCCTGTGTGGTAATAAACACGGAAAGCTGGTTAATGGGAATTCCATGCCGAATCATAAGCCGATTCGCATTTCTAAAGTTGGTGGTGGTATGCCGGGCATGTGGATCGATTAAGATGGCTGCCTCATTGATATTATATTTGTTTATCAAATATTTTTTCATTTCAACCGCTTCACAGTAAGGACCCTGAAAAGGATAGCAATACCCACCACTTACTATTATTACAGGAGCCCATCCCTTTAAAAATCGATCTGCTGCAATATCACAATGCATTTTGTTTATCGGACTCATGGGTGTAGTAAATAATTCGGGACCATTTCCCGGTATAACTATACTAGCGTACCGATAATTGGAGAATTTAATAGATCGAATTCGCTGAATGGCAGATTTGTTAACCGTTTTCTCCATAGGCTCAAAGCGAGCTGGTTCATCCCGATCATTCAATTCCATTAACTGTAACGCGACTGCCAGGGATGGCTGAAAAAACAAGTTCATACTATCTGTTTTTTCAGAAAGAAATCCGAACATTTCTTTTAGCGCCATTCGATAGTATCGCGAAGTAACTACATAACTTGCTGAATCTATCCTAGGATACCTTAGTTTTTTACCTAAGCCAAATTGCTGGATAATATAATTTATTCCCAATATATATTGAGACATTGCCTTAGTTAGCAAAACATTATTTTCATCATTAACAAACCGCTGGTAATACCCAGAGGGTCGAAGATGAAGGTCAATGGCCTGATCAAATAATTTTTTTTCACGCTCATATAAACCATTGACTGTTGCTATGAGCATAACCGAATCCTGCTGATTAATTAAAAACTCAGCCATTAAATTTTCTGGCCAACTGCAGGTATCAGAAGCATGTGCTTGAATACTGTTTTTTTTGTTTTGAAGAAAGGCGTTAAGAACTTTATCTTCAGTCAATATTTTTTTTAGTTCTGGTAATTTAGTAAAAACCGTTGCGAGATAAAAATTTTTGTCTGCCACCCTATTCCCAGAAGATAAAAAGCTATATTCCTTTTTATACCCTTTTCCAATACCTTGTGCAAAGGTTTCATTTTTATTCACCAGTAAGATACCCAAAAGGAATACAGCTATCAGGTTTTTCATATAGTTAATTTTAATACCCCGGATTTTGATACATACCAACTGGATCAAGTTTATACTCATTATAAGGTATAGGGAAATAATAATCTTTTGTAGTAAAATTACTCAGCGGTGAGTTATCAAAATCTGCTTGACTTTTTGATTTCATATAAGTAACAAGGTAGTTCGCATTAAAAAATCGGGTATGATCGTTCCAACGATGATGTTCAAAGGCAAGTTCTATTCTTCTTTCATGTAGAATAGCCAATTTTAACGTAGGATATTTAGCTGCATAATCTGGATTTTGCATCATTGTGGCATAAGCAGGCATTTGAGCTCTTGTTCTTACCATGTTTAAATAATTGATAGCAGTTGCATTGTCATTTAAATAAGTATACACTTCAGCCAAGTTCAAAATAACATCTGCATATCGGATTAGAATCCAGTCATTACCACCATATCCTAAGGTCCCGGCTCCTGCACTATTGTCTCGAAACTTAGTGATAAAATTACCATTTACTGCAGGAGCAAATTTATAGGTATAGGTAGTTCTTAAGTCACCAACTTCTAATTCTTTTAAAAGGTCTTTCGTAAACAATCCACCTGCCCCTTGCGAAACAAATTGCGAATTGATGGTTTCACCCTTTGCCTGGTTACCCCTAGCCAAAGAAGAAGAATAGGACGCATCTCCTTGCTTATATACTATTTGGAAAATAATTTCCGGGCAAGTAGCTTTTTTATTTACATCAAAAACGTCGGCGTATGGGATGTCTGATAAATTGGTAAATGTTTTTTGGTTATAACAGGCCAGCAGATAATTCTTGGCATTGTTTAGATTTTCGGTTGCTTTAGAGGGGTCTAAAGTGGTTGCCATGGTTAAATATACCTGTCCTAAAGTAGCATTGGCTGCCTGAAGGGAAACTTTTCCTTTATTGGCAGCAGTTTGTACAACTGGCAATGAACTATTTAATACATCTTTTAAATCTGTTACAATTTGCGCATACACTTTATCACTTTTTGCACGAAAAGTTAAAGCTGCTGCCTGTTCAGCAGAAGTTAGGCGATCGGTTACCAAGGGAACGTCCCCAAATTCACGCACCAGGTTGTAATACATGTAGGCACGAATAAATTTTAATTCTGCTATATATTGATTTCTAGTTGTTTCGCTAGCAAACGGCACTTTACTAATTATAGAGAGAATCAAATTAGCACGAGAAATGGGGATATATAGGGCAGTCCAGTGACTTTGTAAATAACTATTACTAGGAACTAATGAAAAGGCTGAAAACTGAAAGGGTTCTCCATTATTAGATTGGTTGTCCGTTGTATTTACGTCATCTGCCCGGTCGTCTGTCCAAAGAGCAGCGCCTTCCCCAATACAATTGGAACTTCTAAGCGCTTGATAAACTCCATTTACGCCTGTTGCAATGTCGTTTTCAGTTTGAAATCCATTATCAACCGAAACGCTATTCGGATTGGTTTGTTCGAGAAATGATTTGGTACATGAAAAACTAAAAGGTACCAGCATCAAAATAATAATAACATATTTGAGTTTCATATAATAATATTTTTAATAGTTAAAATTGAATTTTTAATCCGGTATTAAATGACCTTACTAAGGGATACTTACCATAATCTACGCCCGGAGTAAGATTAGCCCCATTATTGAAATCAACCTCAGGATTATAGCCAAGATATTTAGTTACAGTAAAGGCATTATCGATTGAAGTATACCAACGTAAATTGCTGATACCGATTTTTCTTGTGTTTACTAATGAACTTATATTAACTCCAAAAGTGATATTGGTACACCTGAAAAATGACCCATCTTGTAAGTAATAATCACTCAGTCTTGTGCTATTACTCTGCGATCCTCCTCTCGATGCCCGATATTCTCTACCATTACCTGGATTTGCATCATTTCTGTAACGCTGATTTACAACAGCATACTGATTGCCTGACCCCTCCATATTTCGGATATAATAATCCTGACCATCAATTACTTGATTGCCCTGAGAACCATTAAAAGATGCGGAGAGATCGTATACTTTATAGCTTACATTAAATGCAAATCCATAGGTAAATTTTGGATAAGGGGTTCCAATAATATCTTTATCAGCATCTGTAATAATTCCATCACCATTTTTATCAACAAAATATAAATCACCTGGATTCAGGGGGGTGGTAGCATAGGTTGAAATAGCAAAGCCTTTTAACTGATAGCCCGTAGGAAATTTATTGCCATTCGCTTTATATACAGCCAGATCGCTATTTACATTAGCCATGTCGGAACTTTTAACCATTCCTGCAACCTTAAGTCCATAAAAAGAACCTACTTGATCTCCTTCACGAGTAACGTGCGTTATATAACTTCTTTCCGCTCCATTAATCTGAATCTCACTGGCACCTCCAAGGCTAACCACTTTATTTCGGTTGGCAGTTATATTACCACTAAAGCCTACAGACCAATCTTTTGTTTGAATAGCTTTTACGTCAATTTGTAAATCGAATCCCTTATTTGAGATATTGGAATTAGACAAATTGGTAAGAATGGAGGTTGCTCCAGACAATGAGGAAATACTTTTATTGTACAATAGATTATTGGATTTACTATTGTAATAGTTGAACAATACTGATACTCTATTATTGAAAAGGCTGGCATCCAATCCTACATTGTATTGTTCTGTTGATTCCCAACCTAATTTTGCATCCGTAATCCCTCCTGCCCAAACTGCATTCAGAATATTTCCTCCAATAACATTCCCTCCCGAACCCGTTAAACCTTGTTCGTATCGGTAATTTCCAATATTATTATTTCCAGTTAATCCCCAACTGGCTCTTAATTTTAAAGTAGAGTTTTTCCCTAACCAGTTATGATAGAAAGATTCATTAGAAATTGACCATGCGCCTGATACCGAACCAAATTTACCCCAACGATTTTGAGGTCCAAATCGAGAGGAAGCATCCATACGAAATGAGCCAGTTAAAAAATATCTCCGATCGTAACTATACACAAGTCTTGATAGATAAGAAACCAATGTAGTTGTAGATTTACCGGTATTCCCTAACCGAGAAAAATCGCCCGGCACAGAACCCCCTGCAGTTATTTCAGGAATTAAATCGTTTGTATAATTTTTTGTGGCGACTGCAATAATATCTGTATTGGTTTGTTGGGCAGTATATCCTCCTAGCAAATCAAAACGATTTTTCCGAAAAGTTTTTTTATAGTTGATGGTAAACTCTGCTAACAAATCTTGTGAGCTAAGGGTTTGAGCTGAACTATTGGCAGCTAAAACTGATTGGGCAGAGCCTGGAGGATTGATCCCATTACTTAAATTAGTTGGGTAATAGTATTCATACTTTTCATTATAGGTAGAACCTCCCAAGTTAACTTTTGCGAATAAGTCTTTCACAATCTCATAAGTGGTAGTAAGGTTATAGGTTCCTCTTAAACCCTTGCGCGTCATATTTACACGCTGAGCAAGTGCGAGCGGATTCTCAATTCCTTGAAACGCATAAGCAAATCCGTCTGTTTGTGCCGCTGCCCCTTTGTCAGCCGTTGCCAAACTGCCATCAGGATTAAATGCTGGAAAGATTGGCATATAAACCAATGCACCTAATATAGGGCCCTGATTAAATCTCCCCTCTTGCACTTCCCGATTTTTAGTATTGGTAACAAAAAAACTAGCAGATGTTTTTAATTTTTCCGTTATGTCTGCATCAATATTTGCACGAACATTTATGCGCTTTTGATAGGTACTGTTTAATATGCCCGGCTGATCTAAATATCCTCCACTTATAAAATATCGGGTGTTATTACTGCTGCCTGAAAAAGAAATATTATGCCGCTGAACAGCAGCATTTTTATATAAAACATCCTGCCAATCTGTATTATATGTAGGCTGAATAATTTTTTGAGAAGCATTGTCATATAAATACTTGGGAATACATACCGAACAACCAGTAGCTGTTTGACCCGCTTTTGCAATTCGAGTTGCATTATCATCAGAAAAATAAGCATTATCCCATAAGATATTTTTAGATATTAAAATATCTTTATAATTCGCATTTCGTCCTTCAACAAACAAGTCAGCAAATTCCGATGCATTCAATAATTTCACTTTATTAGATAATTGCTGAGCGCTATATTGATAATCGTATTCAACTGTGCCCTTACCTTGTTTTCCTCTTTTAGTTGTAATTAAAATAACACCGGCTGCAGCTCTTGAGCCGTAAATTGCAGCAGAAGCAGCATCTTTTAATACTTCTATGGATTCTATATCATCTGGGTTGATAAAAATATCATTGCCGTTGGCAGCAGGATTAAAACCACTGGTTGAATTACCTCCATTGCCCTGTCCCTGACTAGGATTACCTCCAACTGCATACCCATCAATTACATATAAGGGTTCAGAGCTTGCATTAATAGAGCCTATTCCCCTTACTCTAATCTTAGCTCCGGAATAGGGAGCCCCACTTACTTGTGAAACTTGAACACCGGCCACCTTGCCAACCAATGCTTGGCTTATGGTAGGGGAGGAAAGATTTAACTCCCTTGCCTTTACACTAGAAATAGCTCCTGTTAAATCACTTTTTCTAAGCTTCGAATAACCGATAGAAACAACTTCTTCCAAAGTACTTACCTCTTCTTTTAAAACAACGCTAATAGCATTTCCACTAATTACCACTTCTTTAGAAGCATACCCAACATAAGACACTACAAGCGTTTTACCCATTGCCGCTTGAATGGAAAAACCACCCTTACTGTCTGAAGTTACACTCTGTTGAGTTCCTTTTACTACAACAGAAGCATTGGGAAGCCCTTTTCCAGATTCATCTACTACTACCCCATTCACTACGCTTGCATTTTGGGCCAAAGTGATACCCACTGAAAAAAAGATGGCCAACATTGCGGGCAACCAACTCTTCGCTGAATTTTTCAAACTAACTAAATGTTTCATTTTTTAAATATTTATTTCCATGTAAGATTTACCAGATTAACATTTTTTCTTCTAGAGGAGGATACCGCAACCCCCAGTTTATTTTTATCTACTAAACAAAAGCCCTCTAATTCGTCTTCCCTATCCGCCACATCTATACTACTAATCACTACTTCCTTTCCGCTTTCTATTGACTTTGGTAAATCAACAAAAGTGAAACGCCACTTTTTACCTTCAATTTGGTTTTGAATTAAAACCAATACTTTTTTGGAGGGAATCCATAGTAAATTTTGTACCCAGGGAGAACAAGTGAATTTTTTATATAAAACCAATGAATCGGAAGTCTTTTTAGCTTTTTTCAAATAAACCGGATCATATAACCTAACCTCATTGCTTTTATTGCCATAATCAGCCGTAGCTACATACCATTTATTGTTATATTCAACGTATTCCGGACGGGTACCCTGAATACAAGCATCATCTTCAATTTCACTGATAAGATTCCCATCTAAAGAACCAGTTTTTATCAAGTTTTCCCAATCAACTTGATAAATTACCGCCCTCCATTTAGTGCCTTCAGGGTTTAACCGAATGCTATTTCCAATAAAAACAGGTAATTTTTTATGGTAGGCAATACCGGTCGGGTGATTAATAATGTCTATCCCCTTAATGGTGAGTCCGGTTTCTTGATGTAAATCAATGATAGAATCTTCTCCATAGAGGGAAAATTTTCTAATCACCCCTTTCTCCCGATCTCCATATAAATAAAGACTGCCATTGATATAAGATACACCCTGGCAGGCTCCCAATGAGTCAATGGAAAAAGATTGAGAAATTTGTAATGTGTTAACCCCGATAGGTACAGAAAAAAACGTACCTAAAACCAAAGCCAATAAAGTTCCGGTATACAATAAAACTCTTTTCATTGTTTATGGATCAATGGGTTCAAATGGATTAATATGCAAGGCATCTTTTAAAGGATAGAATTCCGATAAGGTTTCAGACAATCTTTTCCCATTTTTATAGGGCACCAATTTCAATTCTCGCAAGCACCGATCTGGCAAAGTTGATGAAACCATATTACTCTGTCCTCGCGTGGTGCACACCAAACCTATTTTATCAAATGGAATTCCATAACGAAACATCAAACGAACACTGTTTCGCATATTTGTGGTGGTATGCCTTGCATGAGGATCTATAATTATAGCACTTTCAGGTATTTGGAGTTTTTCCATCATGAACCTTTTCATTTCTAGTGCCTCATTATAGATTGTTTTATAGGGATGTACCTTTCCTCCGCTAGGGATAATAAAAGGAGCCAATCCTTTTTTATATTGAATTGCGGCTAGCCTGCAACGAATCATTCCTTCTGCACTCAACGGCACTTTCGGATCATCGGGTCCTGCACCCGGAATTACTATTACAGAATAGGGATAATCATTCCAACGGATTGATTTCACTTTATTATATGCTGCCTTGTTTTCTCCCAATTCCATAGGCTCAAAATCAGCCACCTGTTCCCTTTCATTTATCTCTAGTAAATATGTAGCAGCAGCAAGGGCATTGCTATAAAAGTTTTGATTATTTTCGTGCTCCTGATAAATTACTGAACACAAATTGTAAAGCATATTCCAATATCCCGGCTGAATTCCACCTTTCAAATCGTACACTTTAAAGCTGATAGAATCTATCAAGGGATAATTCGGCTTTTTTCCTTCGGCATAAACACCTATACAAAAATTAATTCCTCGGGCATCCTGTTCCCAAGCTTTTACCAATATTTCTTTTTCTTCTAGCTGATTAAACAAATAATAGGTTCCAGATGGAATTATATGATTGTGAATCAATTTGCCTAAATAATTATCCTTTGCATATAATTGACGGAGCCTTTGCCCTATCTGGGAAATTTCATCTTCACTGAACTGTAACTGTGCTGTTAAGCAAGTAACATCTAGTTTGCAATTATCCAGCGCCTTTTTTAAGTTCCCTTTTCGTAGCAAGAGAATTTTTTGTAATGTAGTATCCCTAGCCAGCTGCTTGTTAACTTCTGGAATTGAACTGAAAAGGGAAAGTAGATAGTAATTTTTTGAAATAACAAAAGAATGGCCCCTTACTAATTGGTACGAATTTTTGGATACTTGATTTTGTGCAATAGTCTGATTAACTAGAGCCAAAACAATGAATAAGATTGTACTTTTTTTGATTAAGCGTGACACAGTGCCTTATGTTAATGAACTACAAAATTCATTGGTCTGAGCCGATAAAAGTCAACTTAACAATTGGCTAACAATTAATTGATGTTTTATACTTAATAAAAGGTTTGTATGTTTAAAGTATTCTCAACCTCAACATTTTATTTTCCAACAAATAGACACTAATTACTCATTAAAAATTCCCCCA
>JAPLEI010000037.1 GCA_026391195.1 Bacteroidota bacterium
AGCCGGGGGTATCGACCTGCTATTTAATAATGCCGGAGTAGGCGATGGCAGCGTTTTTGAAGATTATTCCCTCGAAAATTACGAGTGGATGGTTGGCATCAATCAAATGGGGGTACTGTATGGATGTTACTATTTTGTACCCACTATGAAAAAACAGCGTTCAGGGCATATCCTTAATACCGCCAGTGCCGCTGCCATAGGGTGTGCGCCTACCATGGCGGCTTATAATATGACGAAAGCCGCGGTGCTCGCCATCAGTGAAACCTTATATGGAGAATTAATGGACTATCAAGTGCATGTTTCGTGCATCATGCCTACCTATTTTAAAACCAACGTAATTCAACATGCCCGTGGAGGAGAAATCGTAAAAAAAGCTACGCAACATTTTATTAATCGGTCAGGACTGGAAGCGCCCGAAGTGGCAGCTGAAATATTGGCCCGAGCCGGGAACAAAGAACTCTATATCATTCTTCCCAAATCTGCCCGAAAAATGTGGTTGATGAAAAGGTTGGCCCCTACCCGATTTAGAAAAATGGTGAAAGAACAGTTTATGGCTTCCATGCAAAAAGTAAAAAAATATCAGTCGAAACAAAGTTAAAATTCCCTCAACCCTAAGTATTGATTACTATGAATCCACTTCCTCAATTTCAACTCACTGGCAAAGTTGCCTTAATAACCGGCGCCAGTAAAGGAATCGGTGAAGCCATGGCCCGAATATTTGCTGCGCAGGGTGCCATCGTAGTAATCAATTCACGCAAACAGGATGAGCTGGACTTGGTAGCCAACAGTATTCGGGAAAATGGTGGAATCTGCACGCCCATTGCAGCCAATGCCGGGGATATAACTGCCTGTAAACAACTGGTTGCACGGGTAGTTGAGCTGCATGGAAAAATTGATATTTTGGTAAATAATGCCGCAGCCAATCCGGTATTTGGTCCGGTAGTGGATACAGAAGAATGGGCTTTCGATAAAATCATGCAGGTAAACGTAAAAGCACCTTTTGAGTTGAGCAAACTGGTTTATCCGATAATGAAGGCATCTGGGGGAGGAAGTATCATTAACATCAGTTCGATAGCCGGTATTACGCCGGATACCGGATTGGGAATATATTCCGTTTCTAAAGCCGCCCTGAATATGCTCACCAAAGTAACGGCCAAAGAATGGGGGAAGGATGGGATTCGGGTGAATGTAATTTGCCCCGGACTTATCAAAACCAAATTCTCCGAAGCCCTTTGGCAAAATGAAAAATGGCTACAAAAATTTGCGCAGCAGCTACCCCTCGGCAGAATGGGTACCGGGGAAGAAATGGCTGCTATGGGTTTGTTTCTGGCTTCAGACGCATCTGCTTATTGCACCGGTACCGTATTTATGGCTGATGGCGGAGCTACTATTTAATGCCTACTTAATTAATTCACTTTTATGGAAGAAATATTTATCACCCCCCGGCTTCGCGACTTACTACCACAAATCCGAAACTTTGTAGAAACGGAACTGATTCCGCTGGAAAAAGAGCATGCCACCCGAAAAGGAAAGGAAACAGAAACCCTGCTGCAGCAAAAAAGATTGCTGGTAAAAGAAAAAGGCTGGTGGAACCTGCACCTGAGTGAACAAGATGGTGGCATGGGATTAACCCTCTGCGAATTCGGACAAATCAGTGAAATACTTTCCCTCGCTCCCTATTATGGTCAATATACTTTCAATTGTCAGGCCCCCGATATTGGCAATACCGAACTGCTAAAACATTTTGCCTCCGCTGAAATCAAATCTACTTTTTTACAACCCCTGATTGAAGGAAAAATCCGCAGTTGCTTTTCGATGACGGAACCTGATATGCCCGGTTCTAATCCAGTTAGGCTATCCACCACTGCGGTAAGAGAGGGCGATGTGTATGTGATTAATGGCACCAAATGGTTTACTACCGGGGCCGATGGGGCTGCATTTGCCATTGTAATGGCAGTTACCAATCCCGATGCGGCTCCGCATAAAAGAGCCAGCATGATTATTGTTCCAACTGATACGCCCGGATTTACGCTGGTAAGAAATATCCCCGTTTTCGGTGAAGCCGGCGAAGGCTGGGCCAGCCACTCCGAGATTGCTTATGTAAACTGCCGCGTGCCGGTTAGCAACCTGATTGGTGAAGAAGGCATGGGCTTTAAACTGGCACAGGAAAGACTCGGGCCCGGACGCATTCATCACTGCATGCGTTGGGTAGGTATTGCCGAAAAAGCATTCGACCTGATGTGCCGCAGAGCCATTAGCAGAGAAATGGAAGAGGGCGTAGTATTAGGCCAGAAACAATTTATTCAGGGATTTATTGCCGAAAGCCGCGTAGAAATTGATGCCTCCCGGATGTTAGTTCTCCGGGCTGCCCATCGGATAGATTTAAAAGGTGCCGCCAATTGCAGAGAAGAAATTTCCGGTATAAAATTTTACGTAGCCAATATGTTTTTACGCGTGCTAGATCGGGCGATTCAGGTGCATGGAGCGATGGGGCTTACCAATGATACTATGTTGGCCAATCTCTACCAACACGAAAGAGGGGCCCGCATTTGGGACGGAGCCGATGAAGTGCACAAACAAAGTATGGCCATTCAGATACTGAAGAAATACGGACTGGATGTAAAGAAGAAATCCCCCCAATCCTAACCTGTACGTATGAGTTTGCCAGATATTCATCAACAACTGCCTGCCTTGCAGCAATGGCTCAATCAGTCGCTGCCCGATTTGGGAACGATACAGGATATCAAACGTTTTTCGGGAGGGTTCTCGAACATAACTTATCGCATCAGCAACGGACAACAATCCTTTGTTCTGCGCATGCCTCCGCCCGGTTCGGAAGTGAAAACTGCGCATGACATGAGTCGCGAGTTTCGGGTATTAACGGCACTGCAACCTTACTATGCTTCTATTCCAAAGCCGTTGGCATTTTGTGATAACCCAACCGTGTTAGGTGCGCCCTTTTACATCATGGAATACTTAGAGGGAATGATACTTCGCCCCAATAGTTCGCAATTGAAAGACCTCAGCGCCGATAATTTTAGTACGCTATCCACCTCACTGATAAAAAACCTAGCTACCCTGCATTCTATCGATTTACAAAGCAGTGGACTGATTCAATTGGGTAAGCCCGAGGGATATGTTAAGCGGCAGGTAACCGGCTGGATCAACCGTTACTATCAATCAGAAACCGATCAACTTGAAACCATTAATCAGGTGGCCGACTGGTTACAACAACAAACACCCCGCGAACAAGCACCGGCCATGTTGCACAACGATTATAAATACGACAATGTAATTTTTAGCCGGCAGCAAATGGGTGAAATTGTGGGGGTGCTTGATTGGGAAATGTCCACCGTGGGCGATCCATTGATGGATTTGGGAGCCGCCCTCGCCTATTGGTTCGAAGCCGGCGATCCGGAACCTTTTCGGGATTATAATATTACCTGGCTTCCTGGAAATTTAAGTAGATCTAATTGTGCAGAATTATATGCAACCAATACCGGCAGAGATATCAGCGACCTGCTCTTTTATTATGTGTTTGGTTTATTTAAAAATGCAGTAATTGTTCAGCAGATTTATTACCGATGGAAAAAGGGGTTGCACAACGACGGTCGTTTTGGCGCATTGATTCACCTGATTAAATTATTGGGGAAACATGCGGTTCGCACGTTAGAGAAAAATAGTATTTCTTAGAAGGTAAGCGGGCCAACTATTTTCTGCGCAATCCTCCCCGCCAGTTGTAGCGCTCGGAGCGATATTTTTCGTAGTCCTTTTCAACCATATACCCCAACTCTAACTCATTCAGGCGTATAAGCGTTTCGTAGTCGGGGCGATAATGCACCATAAACGAATCCAACTCTGGAGAAGTTAGCTTGGTAATTTTTCGCACAAAGGGTTTGGTAAACCGACTGCTCACATATTTGTCTTGCTCCTGCATAATTAATCGCCGTTGCAAATACAATAAACTATTGTTGCGCTTTACACGGAACATGTTGATGATTTCGTTCACATCAAACCCCACCGTTAATCCACCGGGATTATAATTTGGATTACTGCTGAGCCGCAAAGTTGGCTTTCTAAAATCGAAGCCTTTCGCATTGTCTTTTCGGTTTTGCAGGGAATCAAACTTATAATAGCTATTCCGAACGGTAACCTCGGGCAAATCAAAAGCCCGCAAGTGCAGCATCACATTAAACCGGTCGGTGTTGCTGATGGTGTCTACCGGATACTTCATGGTGGTTTTACCGATTAATGAAAACCAAATAGAATCGTTGTCGCGTACCTGAATAGAATAGCGACCCATCGAGTCGGTTATAGTACCTTTTCCAGATGAACTAATAACGGCTACGGCCTCTAGGGGGCGGCGGGCTGAGATGTCGAAAACCGTTCCGCTTACGGTAATAGTTTGTGCCTGTAAGGGGTCATTCTCTAAAAAAATGCCACCAATAAGCAAGCAAATGATGAATAAAATTTTTCTCAACTGAGCGGTTTGGTTGTAATATTATTAAACGACAACGAGAGTGCAAGAAATTGCCGGCAAATTAACTTGGTTTTTGCAGTTGAACGGGGTAAACTGGTTTTTTAACCGCCTTACCGGCTAAAAGCGAGTGGACAGTATATGGGGAAGCATGTTTCTCCAGGTGGGCCAATCATGGTTTATATCGTTTCCCCATATACCCAGATCGTGGGAAATTGATTTTTGATGCAGGATGCCCGAAAAGCGGCGCGAAGCCTCCGGATCTTCATAATCACCACTGCCGGTATAGATATGAATATGCTGGCTTGATCGAATCTTATCTAAATACCAGGTATCTTCTAGCCGGGGGAGATAATGTTCGGGACTATTATAATATACCTGCTCATCAAAATGCCCTTTGGTATATTCTTCCAGATTGTAAACCCCACTCATACTAATCACCCCCTGAATCAGGTCGGGACGTTTTAGAAATAAATTCATCGAATGCAAAGCTCCAAAAGAAGCCCCGCAGATATATACCGGTGTTTGCTCACTGGTATGGGTTTTTATAAAGGGAATCACTTCTTTAAAAACATACTCATTAAACTGATTATGCCGAATGGCCTTATGTTCGGGCAACATCGTATCATTCATCCAGCTTTCTTTGTTCATGCTGTTAATGCTAAACACTTTCATTTTTCCTGCATGAATCAGTGGCGCCAGGGCATCTATCAGCTGAAAACGTTCATATTCCAGAAAGTCGGCCGCAGCCGTGGGCACCAGCAAAAGGGCGAACCCATAATGCCCATAGGTAACTACCGGCATTTCTATACCCAATGAGGGACTATACCACGAACTCACTTCTCTATTCATACCAATAATTATAAAGCCTTTTGAAACAGGGAGAATTATTCAATGCAGTTTTTGCGTATTTCTTTCCAAAGATCCTGGTAACATTGGGCTGCATAGCTAGATTTGGCAAAGGTTGCCAGCGGCGCTTCCTGAACCCCCATCTTCTCAACGTCGCTGAGGTAAGGAATATAATTTTTAAAGAAGAGTTTGTCTTTATAAAAAGTTGCCATCACTTCGTGGTGGAGATTTTTCC
Source organism: Bacteroidota bacterium (assembly GCA_026391195.1). Lineage (GTDB taxonomy): Bacteria > Bacteroidota > Bacteroidia > Chitinophagales > Chitinophagaceae > Sediminibacterium. Next base: position 5,562 of record JAPLEI010000037.1, read on the forward strand.
GATGGTCTACCATACTAAAGAAACACTTGATTTTAGCAGCATCCATGCCATTCTCTTTACAATAATCCAACACAGTTTCAATGGATCGGATAGAAAGTGTAGTAGGAATGTTGGGCATCAATACCCAATCGGCTGCCTGAAAAACGGCTTCATGCAAGAGTGAAATGCCGGGGGGACAATCCAGAAAAAGCACGTCGTATTTTTTTTGCAACGGGGCAAGCAGACTGGTAATTCGCTTTCGAGATTGCTTCATATCATGCAACAACACATCGGCATTGCGGGCCGAGAGGTCGGCAGGAATCACATCGAGATGCTCATAAGGAGTTGCCTGAATGGCGTGCTTGAGATCTAACTCGTTGCTTAGAATTTTTTTCGTCTCGTTCTTTACGCTGGCCTGTGCACCCAAATAAAAAGAGGACGAGCCCTGGGGATCCATATCCCAAATGAGCGTTTTATAGCCCTGTTCGGCACTCAGATAGGCCAAATTAATGGCGGAGGCGGTTTTTCCTACACCCCCTTTTAAGTTGTATAGTGCTATGGTTACCATCCTACAATTTACGATTTTTTTTATACTGCAAGTGCGGTACTTATACCAGGCCCCCCAACACCAAACAACCCAGTACTATCCAGGGGGCAGGAATTTTTTGGGTTTGCAGTATTACAATGGTTGCCACCACTATCCCAAGGTCGGCAAAAGCAATGGGAATGCCCTGCCAAAGCTGGTACCAAAAGGTATCCGTAATCAGGTAGCAAGTGGCACCGGCCATGATACCCACAACAGCCGCATTAATTCCTTCGAGGGAGCGATAGATAACCGCATATTTTTTAAGGTACTGCCATACCGGGAAGAAGAATAATACCAGCAAAGCACTGGGTAAAAAAATGGCAACACATCCAATCAAACAGCCCAGCAATTGAAACGCTATACCATCATCTCGTAAAGCCATCCCCCCAGTAAAAGCCCCAATTGAAAAAACAGGTCCGGGTATCGCCCGCACCATGCCCGACCCCGTTAAAAAATGGTCGCGGCTGATGCGCAAAACATCGCGCTTTTGTTCCTGAATATGGCGGGTTTCTGGCCGGGTAACATATTGCTCGTACATGAGGGGCATCAACACATCCCCACCCCCAAAAACTAAACTCCCGAATCGATAGGAGTTTTCGAACAGATTAATAGGCTTTCGGTTGGGCCAGTTATTGCGGGTAGCGGTTTCAGACAGATAGGCTGCTACACCAAAAACCAACAAAAATATCAGCAAATTACCCCAACGCACCGGTTTGCGATGCTGCTCCTTCTGCGGGATTCTTTTATCGCTAAAATTGGTAACAATGCCTGATAAGATAATCAGACCCGGAAAAACCCAGGGAGTTTTAAATGCCAGAAAGGTTGCCAGGGTAGATAACACCATGATGATGCGGGTAATGGTATTGTTTACCGAAATACCCATAAACCGATAGGCCGAATAACCAATAAATCCAATAGCCATCGGCTGCATAAACCGAAACCACTGAATGGTTTTACCCTGATCATCAAAATAATCTAACAGAAAAGATAAGCCCCCCATAATTATACTGGCAGGGGTAATCCAAATAAGTAACGTTGCAATGGCCAGCAGCAAGCCGCCCCGCTTATATCCTATCAGCGTAAGGGTTTGGGTAGAGGAGGCGCCGCGAAGGAGTTGACAAAACCCATTGTATTCCATCAGTTCCTCTTCTGTAACGTCGCGCCGCTTATGTACAAAGATGTTAAGCATCATACCTAGGTGACCTTGTGGCCCCCCAAAGGCAGTAATGCTATGCCAAAGCACCGCCTTTAAAAACGGAATGTGACGAAGAAAATGCAAGTAAGCGGATTTGAATCCTGAAATTGATTATCCCAATAAAGATATTGGTTATTTCTTAAGCCCAATCTCCCGAAGCCGCTCATCTAGGTATTCGCCGGCAGTGATGTCTGCATAGGCTTTTGGATGGCTGGCATCTATGCAACGATCTAAACAGGCCAAACTCATATTGCTGCGCGGATGGAGAAAGAAAGGCATAGAAAAACGACTGGTATGCCAAAATTCCTGGGGCGGATTTACCACCCGGTGGGTAGTGCTTTTGAGCATATTATTGGTAAGGCGTTGCAGCATATCTCCCACATTTACCACAATCTGTTGGGGCAGGGAAGTTACCCCAACCCAATCTCCCTGCTTATTTAGAATCTGTAACCCATCGGCAGATGCGCCCACCAACAGGGTAATCAGGTTAATATCTTCATGTTGCTCTGCACGTATTGCCGATTTTGGTTCGTGGGTGATGGGGGGATAGTGGATACAACGTAAGATGGAGTTGCCCTGGTGGATATGTGCATCAAAATAATTACTCGGTAATCCCAGATACAAAGCAATCGCTGATAGTAGGGCTCCCCCACTTTTTTCAAAATGGCGATAGGCGTTATAAAGTGTTTCATTAAAATGAGGAATAGCATCCACGGAAACATTGGCTGGATATTCATCTGCAATGGCATCCCCATCAGTAACCGTTTGGCCATATTGAAAAAATTCTTTCAAATCGGGCGCATCACTGCCTTTGGCATGCTCTTTACCAAAACTGGTATATCCGCGCTGCCCGGCCAGTCCGGGAATTTCGTATTGTCTTTTTTGCTCATCCGACAAACTGAAAAACTCCTGCACCAGCCGGTATTGATCGGCTATCAAGGAGTCGGGTATTCCATGGTTCATCACCGACACAAAACCTACCTCTTCAAAAGCCTTACCCAACTGCTGCACAAAATCGGCCTGTTGGGCGGGAGTGCCATCTACAAACTGCGCGAGATCTACTACGGGAATCGTCATACCAATTAATTTTTTTACAGGATGCAACTTATCAACCCCGAGGGGAGTCTAATCATTAACGATTTTACCATAGTTTTTATGCGTATTCGCCGTTATTTTATCAACTTTGCCTCATGAAGCTTACTCCCTTTGTTCTTTTTGGATGGATCCTGTTTATAACTGCCTGTTCCCCCAAATACCAATCTTTTACCGGTAATTATCAATTTACCGCATCAGCACCAGGTGGTGCGCCCGACTATGCTCGATTAGATTTTTGGGCTGCCCATCCCTATAAAAAAGACCCTTCCGACAGTGTGCCCAAACCCCTGCGCGCCAGCTACCGCCCCGATTCTACGGCCGATGTATTTTTTATTCATCCCACCACCTATACCCAGGAAGAAAAGAAGTTCGGTTGGAATGGCCCGGTTGATGATGCCGAACTGAATGCCAAAACCGATTATAGTACCATCCTTTCTCAGGCCAGTGTTTTTAATGAAGTGGGCAGGATATTTGCCCCTAGGTATCGCCAGGCCCATATATCAGCCTATTACCCCAAAAATGCCGACGACATCCAGCAAGCCAAAAATGCGTTGGACCTGGCTTACGCGGATGTAAAAGCTGCTTTTCAATATTATTTGCAATACGAAAACAAGGGCCGACCGATCATCATTGCCTCGCATAGTCAGGGAAGTACCCATGCACAACGTTTATTGCTGGAGTTTTTCGAAAATCAAATCCTGTATAATAAATTGGTGGTGGCTTATATCCCCGGTATGTATGTAAATCCGGATAAATTTAAACAGATTACCCCCTGCCAATTGCCTTATCAAACCGGTTGTATGGTTGGATGGAGAACTTACCAGGAAGGTTATACCCCAGAATTTATTCAGAAAGAACCTACGCGTGCCTTAATTGTAAATCCCCTCACCTGGGATAGTAATAAACCCGAAGCCGGTAAGGAAGCAAACAAGGGGGCCGTTTTATACAACTTTAATAAAGTAGTAAAAAATACTACGGCTGCGAATGTGCATGAAAATTTGTTGTGGACTCCCCGCCCCTCTTTCTTTGGTAGTTTTTTATATCGTACCAAAAATTACCATGTAGCCGACTACAACCTGTATTATGTAAGTGTGCGCGAAAATGCACAGCTTCGTTTATCGGCATTCTGGAAAAGATAAAATATTGGTAATAGCTGCCGCTGATCTATACGCAAATAAGTGCATGGACACTATGATTGCTGCTGCCATGAAGAGTACAACTATCAGGTAATAAAAAGATGGATCGGTGGGAACCGGATTAATTCCCGAACTCACTCAAAAACTTGATGCGCATAATTTTCAGTTGCTCCCAGGTAAAATCAAATTCACCCAGTTCTTCCTGTGCAATTTGCAGGGATGAGGTTTCACAGCTTTTAAAATAATCAATAACGGCCTCTTGCTCACTATCGTCCATCCACTCGTCGATGGCATAGCTTAGGTTCAGTCGGGTACCACTGGCAGCAATGGTTTCCATTTCTTCTAGCAGCTCTTGTAAGTTGAGGCTCTTATTGCGGGCAATGGTTTCGAGGGGAATTTTTTTATCTACATTCTGTATGATGTAAATTTTATTATTCGATTTATTCGCCACACTCTTCATCACAAAATCGTCGGGCTTCTCAATCTGATTTTCTTCTACATATTGCGCAATCATTTCTACAAAAGGCTTGCCAAATTTGAGGGCTTTCCCTTTACTTACGCCCTGACATTTTTCTAGCTCTGCCAAAGTGGTGGGGAATAAGGTAGCCATATCCTGCAGAGAGTTTTCTAGGAAAACAACAAAGGGTGGAAGATTTTTTTTGCGGGCCTCTTTTTGTCGCAGGCCTTTTAGCAACTCAAACAAAGCTTCATCAGCGGCCGATCCAGACTGGGCTCCCTGTTCCCCTTCATCATCATCTGCATTGGCTTCTTCGAATAAATTATTAAGGGCGATGGTAAAGGAGCTGGGCTTTTTTATAAACCGGTTACCCTGTTGGGTAATTTTCAGCAAGCCATATTCTTCAATATCTTTTTGAATTAAGTTATGCAACAACATCTGCCGGAGTAAGCTATTCCAGAAATGTGCGTTTTGATCTTTGCCAATGCCAAATACCGGTAGCGCATCGTGTCGGTAGAGGTTGATTTGCGGAGTGGCTTCGCCCTGTAACACTTTTACCACATAGTCGGTTACAAATCTTTCGTCGAGCGCCTGAATGGTTTTCAGTGCCTGCACTACTTCGGCCTTGCTTTCGATTCTTTCTTTTGGATGGCGGCAGTTATCGCAATGTCCGCAGTTTTCTTCGGGCCATTCTTCTCCAAAATAATGCAGCAATACTTTTCTGCGACAAACAGCGGTTTCGGCATAGGCCACGGTTTCATCAATCAACTGTGCCCCCACTTCGCGTTCACTCAGGGGCTTGTCGCGCATCAGGTGTTCTAACTTAGATACATCCTTGTGTGAATAATAGAGCACACAAATTCCTTCCATTCCATCTCTGCCGGCGCGGCCGGTTTCTTGGTAATAGTTTTCAATAGATTTGGGAATGTTGAAATGGATTACAAAGCGGATATCGGGCTTATCGATTCCCATACCAAAGGCGATGGTTGCCACTATCACCTGCACATGCTCATTCAAAAACTGATCTTGCCGGTCGGCGCGGAGTTTCTGATCTAATCCTGCGTGATAGGCTACTGCCTTAATATTATTTGCCACCAGCAATTCGGCCAGTTCTTCAGTGGTTTTTCGGTTGAGCGTATAAATAATGCCGCTCTTCCCTTTATGAGAACTGATGAATTTTACAATGCTGCGTACGGTTTGGTCTTTATTAATTTTTGGCTGAATCTCATAATACAGGTTAGCTCTGTTAAATGAAGATATCAGCACAAAGGGATCACGCAATGCCAGATTTTTTACAATATCACTCTGCACTTTGGGGGTAGCAGTAGCGGTGAGGGCGATTACGGGAATGTTGGGATTGATGATATCCATCATCTCACGCAGCCGGCGGTATTCGGGCCTGAAATCATGTCCCCACTCCGAAATACAGTGCGCTTCGTCTACTGCAAAAAATGAGAGCGGCAGGTCGCGGAAAAAATCCAGGTTTTCTTGCTTAGTAAGGGTTTCCGGGGCAACATATAAGAGTTTGGTTTTCCCGCTCAGCAGGTCTTCCTTTACCACTTTAATTTGTCCCTTATTTAATGAGGAATTGAGAAAATGTGCCACTTCATCATTCTCGCTGTAGCCCCTAACCAGGTCTACCTGATTTTTCATCAGGGCAATCAGGGGAGATACCACAATGGCGCATCCGGGTTGAATGAGGGCTGGCAGTTGATAGCATAAACTTTTACCTCCGCCGGTAGGCATAATTACAAAAGTATCGCGACCGCTTAACAGGCTTTCAATGGCCTGGTGTTGGGTTCCTTTAAAATCGCGAAAACCAAAATATTGTTCCAGGGCATTGTATATATCCCATCCAGAAGCAAGCACTGCTCTTTTATCGCCGACCTCTTTTTTAGCCGTTCCCTTTTTGGCTGGGGTGGCTGCCTTCTTTTTTACGCTTGTTGCCATGTAAATTCATCCATTAACCTCACAAAGAGGAAAGTAATTTATTTAGAAAATATAGTAATTTTTTTTGAATCTGTCCGATTTATTATTCATCCCGCAAGATTCAACCTATCCCGTTGATTAAACGGGTAAAAATTACCCGTAAATACCCCTTTTTTTTGAAAGGGTAACGAAGTTAGGGAAGAATTACTGCATTAGCTGTTAAAGTTTACCTTTGCAAGCATGACGAACCCACTCCTTTCCATCGCCCGCGAAGCCATCTTATTAGAGTCGGCAGCTTTGTCGCAAATGGCGGCCAATCTGAATGAGTCTTTTGCGCAAGCTGCCCAAGAGATACATGCTTCCGGCGGACGCCTGGTAGTAAGTGGTATAGGCAAGAGTGCCATTATTGCGCAAAAAATAGTAGCCACCCTCAACTCTACCGGAACTCCTTCCTTGTTTATGCATGCTGCTGATGCCATTCATGGCGATTTGGGTATGGTGCAGCCGGGGGATATTGTATTGTTGATCAGCAAGAGTGGGGAGAGTCCCGAAATAAAAGCCCTCGTACCCCTGATTAAAAAAGCTCCCTTTCGGCTGATTGGCATTACGGGACAGCCGGATAGTTTTCTGGCCAAAGAGAGCGACCAAGTGCTGAATACCTGGGTAGAGAAAGAGGCTTGTCCCCACAACCTGGCACCCACCACCAGCACCACGGCTCAGTTGGTAATGGGCGATGCGCTGGCGATATGCCTGATGCATTTGAGCGGATTTACGGGAAATGATTTTGCCCGTTTTCATCCGGGGGGAAATTTAGGTAAGCGGCTCTCCTTATTGGCGGGCGATTTGGCGGCAGAACATGAACAACCAAGGGTATTGCCAACGGCTTCGTTAAAAGCGGTGATTGTAGAGATTACCGAAAAAAGATTAGGGGTAACGGCTGTGGTGGATGAAAAGGATGCGGTAATTGGCATCATTACAGATGGCGATCTGCGCCGTATGCTGGAGAAAAGAGACGATATCCGCAATATACAGGCCTCCGAAATCATGTCGCCCCATCCCAAAACCATCTCCCCGAATGCGTTGGCTGCCCAGGCCCTGGAAGAAATGCGTGCCCACGATATCAGTCAGCTGATTGTTGCCGAAAATGGCCAATATCGGGGCATTGTACACCTGCACGACCTGATAAAAGAGGGTATTATCTAAGTATTTTCATCCATCCGGTAAACATCCGCCCTAAAGCCTGTAATATTGCATCAATTTTAGTGGTAAATCCCTCTCCAACATGAAACATGCACACTATTATGTGGCCATTATGGCCGGAGGAATTGGAAGCCGTTTTTGGCCAAAAAGCCGCACTGCCTATCCCAAGCAATTTTTAGATATTTTGAATACTGGCAAATCCTTGTTACAGTGGACCTACCAGCGCTATGCCAGTTTTATTCCCGAAGAGAACATATTTGTGGTAACTTCTGAGGAGTATGTAGGTTTGGTAGCAGATCAGTTGCCAAATATGAAGGGAGATAATATTTTAGCCGAGCCCAGTCGTAAAAACACGGCTCCCTGTGTGGCCTATATTTCCTTCAAGTTGCAACAACGCGATCCGGAAGCTTGTTTAATTGTGGCGCCCAGTGATCACCTGATATTAGATGAGCAGCAGTTTATGCAAACCACCCTGCAGGCATTGCGGTTTGTAGAGTCGGTTCGCTCGCTGGTAACACTGGGCATTACGCCCACGCATCCGAATACCGGATATGGGTATATACAACACGAGCCCTTGCCAGTGGCGGAGGGCATTTATAAGGTAAAAACATTTACCGAAAAGCCCAACCTCGAGCTGGCGCGCACGTTTATTGCCAGTGGCGACTTTTTATGGAATGCAGGCATATTTGTTTGGAAGGTAAATTCTGTGGTAAAAGCTTTTGAGCAATACCAGCCCGAGATGTACGAGTTGTTTGATGCGGAAAAAGCGCATTTCAATACACCCGGAGAAGCAGCCGCTATTAATCGGATTTATCCACTCTGCATCAATATTTCCATAGACAATGCCATTATGGAAAAAGCTGATTATGTATATGTGATTCCTTCTTCCTTTGGCTGGAGCGATTTAGGAACCTGGAACAGTGCGTATGACAATCTGGAGAAAGATTATTTAGGCAATGCGGTAGCGGGAGATAGTGTGATGATTATTGATGCCACCAAGTGTATGGTATCGATGCCGGATAAAAAATTACTGGTATTACAGGGGGTAGATGATTGCATCATTGTAGACACACCGGATGTGCTGATGATTTGTAAGAAAGATAAGGAGCAATCGATAAAAGAATATGTTGCCGAGGTGAAGAGGAATATTGGTGATCATTTTGTGTAGATCTTCCTCGCGTAGTCTTCCGATCCGCCCAGGCGGAGAGGAGACTATGCGCATCGGAGTTACAATCACCCTCGCTTATAAAATATTCTTCGCGTAGTCTTACGCCTAATGGCGTAGGAGACTATGCGCATCGGAGTTCAAATCACCCTCGTATATGAAATATATCTTCCCCGCATTCTATCTTAAAAAACAAATAAATTAGGCTACAGCCTTCATGGTGTCAACGTATTTTGAATTTCGACTAATGACCGCAAAAGCCCTGCTGATAATTTTGCACCTTACGGCATTGAGAACGAGCATTTTGTTC
>JAPLEI010000173.1 GCA_026391195.1 Bacteroidota bacterium
GAACTGATGGGCGGACTGATAGTTACGGCTGCAACTACCGGGGTATTGAAAAAACTGGTAAATCGTCCCCGACCCTATGAAACCTACAATGATATTTATCCCAATTATAGAGAAACAGGCAATTCATTTCCTTCGGGACATACTGCACTTGCTTTTTCAACCGCCACAAGCCTTTTGTTAACTACTGAAAAATGGTATTATGCAGCACCTGCCTATGTTTGGGCCATGGGCGTGGGTTATTCGCGTATTTATTTAGGACAACATTATCCTTCAGATGTAATTGCAGGAGCGGTTACCGGGGCAGCGGGTGCCTATCTTACCCATATCATCAACAAAAAGTGGCTTCATCCCGTTCGGAAGAAAACCGTTCAGTTTCCCTAAAGTATACTTACACCAACACATGGGTTTCTTTAATTACACCCATTACAAAAACACTTTGCAGCTGTCCGATATTTTCTGCCTGACTTAGTTTGTTTACATGAAAGTGATAGTAATCATCCATGTGCTCGGCTACTACCTTCAGCATAAAATCAAATTCTCCGGAAATATTATAACATTCGATTACTTCGGGCATTTCGAGTATGCTTTTGATGAATTTAGCACCCGCACTTTTGTTATGCTGTTTTAGAGAAACATAACAGATTACCATCAGTCCCTTTTGCACTTTGGCTGGTTGTAAAAGCGTGGCATATTGCTTAATTACGCCCTGCGATTCGAGGCGTTTGATTCTTTCGTGAACAGGGGTTGTACTTAAATTAATCTGGTCTGCAATTTCCTTTACCGTTGCACGTGCATTTTGCTGAAGAATGCGAAGGATAGCAAGGTCTCTCTCATCTAGATGAATGGACAAAACAGACTTTTCTTCTATTGACTGGGAAGCTTTCATTTAAAAAAAGTGTTTTATGCTACAAATATACATTTTTAATGCATTTTATTCTATTTATATTAAAATTTACAGATTACTTATTCTACACTATCTTTGCAGCCTAAATTAAAAACCTATGTCAACGCTGTTACCCAACATCGATTTTAGTTTGCCCTACAAAGTAGCCGATATGAGTTTGGCCGAATGGGGTCGCAAAGAAATTCGCCTGGCAGAAGCTGAAATGCCCGGATTAATGGCCATTCGTGACGAATACGGTGCCAATCAACCCCTGAAAGGAGCCCGTATTGCCGGATGCCTGCATATGACCATTCAAACGGCTGTGTTAATTGAAACATTGGTTGCTTTGGGTGCTGAAGTAAAATGGAGCTCCTGCAATATTTTCTCTACCCAAGACCAAGCGGCTGCGGCTATAGCAGCTGCAGGCATTGGTGTTTTTGCCTGGAAAGGTCAAACCCAGGAAGAAGCGGATTGGTGTATAGAACAAACCTTGTTTTTTGGAGCTGCCGACAGACCCTTGAATATGATTTTAGATGATGGCGGAGATTTAACCAATATGGTATTTGATAAATATCCCGAACTGATTAAAGAAGTAAAAGGTTTATCGGAAGAAACAACCACAGGCGTTCACCGTTTGTACGAGCGTATGGCTAAGGGCACTTTGCCTATTCCGGCTATTAATGTAAATGACTCCGTTACCAAATCGAAATTCGATAATAAATATGGTTGTCAGGAATCGCTGGTAGATGCCATTCGCCGGGCTACGGATGTGATGATGGCAGGTAAAATTGCTGTAGTGGGTGGATATGGTGATGTGGGTAAGGGTTCTGCAGCTTCTTTAAGAGGGGCAGGTTGCCGCGTGATTGTTACCGAAATCGATCCCATTTGCGCCCTACAGGCTGCTATGGATGGCTACGAAGTAAAACCAATGGCAGAGGCTGTAAAAGAAGCCGACATTGTTGTTACCGCTTCGGGTTGCCGCGATTTGATTACTGAAAAGCATTTCCGCAACATGAAGGATAAAGCCATCGTTTGCAATATCGGACACTTTGATATTGAAATTGATGTTGCCTGGTTGAATCAAAATTATGGTCATACCAAAGACACCATTAAACCACAGGTTGACCTTTACAATATTGACGGAAAAGATATCATTTTACTTGCTGAAGGAAGGCTGGTTAATTTGGGTTGTGCTACGGGCCATCCCAGTTTTGTAATGAGTAGCTCTTTTACCAACCAAACCCTTGCGCAAATCGAGTTATGGAGTAGCCATGCGAATTACGAGAACAAAGTATATGTTCTTCCTAAGCACCTAGATGAGAAAGTAGCCCGCCTGCACCTGGCCAAAGTTGGGGCAGTGTTGGATGAACTTTCAGAAGCTCAAGCTACTTACCTGGGAATTGAAAAGAATGGTCCTTTCAAGTCGGAACATTATCGCTATTAATAGCATAAAATTTTATCAAATTCGTAATAAAAAAAGCCCCGACTCGTCGGGGCTTTTTTATTACCCGGGAACGAAAAAATGTGTATAAAAGAAATTGCCAGTTTGTACACATTAACAAATATAACTAAGCATAAATCTTTATTTTGTAGTAATATAACCACCTTATTATGCGCGTTACTTTGTTTGTTCAATCCATAATTGTGAGTGTTACCGTCACCAGTTTGTTTTCCTGCGGCTCCGGAGATAAAAAAGTGACCGATGCCAAAGATTCAACCCAAATTGCCCTTC
>JAPLEI010000054.1 GCA_026391195.1 Bacteroidota bacterium
GGCACAAATACACTTTAAACTGCTGAAGTTGGGGGGCAGTACTTTTATTATTGATTACTATCCCGTAGCCATGCGGTTTCCCGATTTTCTGTTGGTAGGCATTACCATTTTATGCATTACTTTGGCTGCTGCCTGGATTCCAGCATATAGAGCTGGTAGGCGGAGTTTTTCGTTGAAAAGTACCTGATTGTGTTCTAGCAAGTTTCAAATACTGACGGTATTAATAATCACCCAGTGTTTCAGGCAACTGTTCGAGTGCGGTGGCCAACTGGGCATCATTAGGGGCAATGCCATGCCATTCGTGACTACCCTCCATAAATGAAACGCCTTTACCCATTTCGGTTTTCATCAGAATTACAATGGGTTGGCCCTGAAATGCAGCTGATTTGGCGGCAGCAAGCGTTGTAAGCACATCTGCCATATTGTTGCCATCCATTTGTAATACTTTCCATCCAAAGGAAATGAATTTAGCAGGCAAATCTCCCAGATTCATCACTTGGGTGGTAGAGCCATCAATCTGCTGACCATTCCAGTCAACCGTGGCTATTAGGTTATCTACCTTATGATGGGCAGCCCCTAAAATGGCTTCCCAGTTTTGCCCTTCATTCAGTTCTCCATCGCCGGTTAGGCAGTAAACGATGGAATGGTCGTTATTTAATTTTTTTGCCAATGCAGCCCCCATGGCCACGCTGAGGCCCTGGCCCAACGATCCGCTGGCAATTCTTACCCCGGGTAAATGTTCGTGGGTGGTAGGGTGCCCCTGTAGGCGGGTATTGATTTTTCGGAAGGTTGCCAATTCTTGCACTTCAAAATAGCCAGATCGGGCCAACACGGAATAAAACAAAGGAGAAATATGTCCATTGGAAAGAAAAAACACATCTTCCCCAATGCCATCCATTGAAAATCCGGGATTTCTTTTCATCACCTCAAAATACAGTGCGGTAACAAAATCGGCACATCCCAGTGATCCACCAGGGTGTCCACTTTGTACACCATGTACCATTCTAACGATATCCCTTCTAACCTGGGAAGCAATTTTTTCGAGTTCCTGAACTGTCATTTGAGTAGGCTTTGGATGCAAATATAAGTGAGAGAATTCAGTTCCTTGTCCACAACCCCCATCCGTTCCCGCATACTTGCAACATTTTTGTACCTTTACCGACAGAAAATACCGGATATGTCTGAAGAATTATTACTTATTACCGCAGATGCAGAAGATAGTATGCAAAAGGGCATTGCCCACCTCGAAACGGAATTAACCAAAATTAGGGCGGGAAAAGCCAACCCCTCTATGTTGGATGGAATTTCGGTTGAATACTATGGATCGCCTACCCCCATTGCACAGGTAGCCAATATTTCGGTGCTGGATGTGCGTACCATCAGCATTCAGCCATGGGAGAAAAATATGCTGTCGCCTATTGAGCGTGCCATTATGCAGGCTAATATTGGCATTACCCCCCAGAGCGATGGCAACCAGATTCGCCTTTTCTTGCCCCCATTAACGGAGGAGAGAAGAAAAGAGTTGTTTAAAAAAGCCAGTGGTGAGGGAGAGCAATCTAAAGTAGCCATTCGCAATATTCGAAGGGATGCCATTGAGCAGGTAAAGAAATTACAGAAAGATGGGTTGAGTGAAGATGCGGCGAAAGATGCCGAAAAAGAAATTCAAGATTTAACCGATCGCTATATTGTACTGGTGGATAAACACCTGGCTGCCAAAGAGAAGGAAATGATGGCCGTATAAAACCCGATCAGGAATCAGTTTCAGCCGCCTCAACTATTGGGTCGGCTTTTTTTTGGGGTTTATTAACCAGATACACACCCACCAGAATAATGAGCAAGCAAAAGAATTGTTGCAGATTGATCTGCTCATTCCTCAATAATCCCCAAGCAACCGCCACAAAGGGGATTCCATAGGTTACCATGGAGGCAAAAACCGGTCCGGCCCTTTTTACCAGCATATAAAAAATAATGGAGGCGATGGCCGTGCCCATGATGCCCAATACCCCGGCTGCCACCGTAGACTGCAGCACCGACTGATTTAGCAATGGCATTTGAAAATATCCCGTATAGGCCAAAATGGTAGCCGAGGGAATGATAAGCAGTACAAATGCCAGTGAGGCAATGTCCAGCGCCCCAATCCCTTTCATATATCTACCCACCATATTTACATTAAGTCCATATAACAGGGTTGCCAAAATTACCAGCATCGAATAGCCAATATTTCCCCATTGAAATCCGGTTCCCAGCACCATCAGTAGGCTTAGCCCCACAAACCCAATCAGGGTGCCCAGTATCTGTAATACCCGGGCTTTTAATTGGAAGAAAAGGATACCTACCAATAAAGTAAACAGGGGGGTTAGGGCATTTAAAATTCCGGCCAGGGCACTGTCTATTTTTGTTTCGGCCATGCAAAATAAGTAGGCGGGGAAAAAGCTGCCAATCAGCCCCGATAGCATTACCCTGCCCACCTGTGCACGGGGAATAGATTGCCAGGCTTTTTTTACAAAGGGAATCAGCACCAGGCCAGCACTCAAAATTCTGATGGAGGCTACCTGATAGGCAGAGAGCTCGCGCATACCCACTTTCATTAAAAAGAAGGAACTACCCCAGATAATACAAAGTGCCGTAAATAATATCCAATGAATCCAGGGGCGCTGCATGAAATGTTTTTGCAAAGTTGCTATTTTATTAGAACAATTGAATATTTTTAGAAAAACTAATCGGATATGGCTACCATAAACTTAGCAAAAATCAGTACCCGCGCACCCAAGGGGCTGAATAAGGAAAAAATAAAAGCCAAAACTGCCTTGCTTTTAGAAGAGTTAGACGAATTGCAAAACCTATTATTTGCCGAAAGCAAACATTCGGTGTTGGTGGTGATTCAGGGGATGGATGCCAGTGGAAAGGATGGCGTAATCCGGAATGTGTTTGGCAAATTAAACCCGCAGGGGGTTCGTGCTTATTCTTTTAAAGTACCTACTTCACTGGAACAATCGCACGATTTTTTATGGCGGGTTCACCAGCAGGCACCTCCTAAGGGGATGATTCAGTTGTTCAACCGTTCGCATTACGAAGATATTCTGGTTACCCGCGTGCATAAATGGTGTGATGATCAATTGGCAAAAGCCCGGATGAAGGCCATCAACGATTTTGAACACCTGCTGGCACATCATTGCAATACCCATATCCTGAAACTTTATTTACATGTTTCTCCACAAGAACAGCAGCAACGCCTAGAAGAACGCATAAAAAATCCTGATAAACAATGGAAATACAATGAGCGGGATTTTGAGGAAGCAAAACTTTGGAAAGTATATATGAAAATGTATCAAGAATGCTTTACGTATTGCAATGTGGTGCCCTGGAACATCATTCCAGCCGACCAGAACTGGTACAAGGAATATTTAATAGCCTCGCAGTTGCATAAATTGCTTAGTTCACTGAAAATGCAATATCCGGGACTGAAAAAGTAATTTATCATCTATTTTTTATATATTGCCGCATAAAATTTTTATATGGGATTATTAAAAGAATTCAAAGAATTTGCCGTTAAAGGCAATCTGGTAGACATTGCAGTGGGTTTTGTAATGGGTGCCACATTTACTAAAATTGTAACCTCATTTGTAGATGGTATGGTAATGCCTATAGTAGGCGTGCTAACCGGCGGGGTTGATTTTAGCGATAAAGTAATGGTTTTGAAACAAGCCAGCGCGGAAGTGAAAGATGCCGCCGGCAATGTAGTAACCGCTGCTAGTCCGGCTATTGATTTAAAATACGGAGCTTTTATCACCAATGTGATTGATTTTGTGGTGGTGGCTTTTGTGATTTTTATGGTGATCAAGGCCATCAACAAACTCAAGCAGGAAGCTCCTGCTGCCGACCCAGCCCCTTCTTCTACCGATCTATTACTGACGGAGATTCGGGACGCCCTAAAAAAATAGCCTTTTGCTTTAAATAAAGGAACCAGGTGGATAACTTGCTTATCTGCCTGGTTTTTTATTGCTGTTTTTCAATTTTCTTTGTGCCTAAATTGTAGTGTTGTGAATCAATCGAGTTATCAGATCAAATTAGAACAGTTTGAGGGCCCTTTCGACCTGCTTTTATTCTTTATTGAGCGGGATGAGCTGGATATTTATAATATTCCCATTACCAAAATCATCAACGACTTTTTGACTTTTATCCACCAGGGTGAAAAGTTGAATATAGAGCTGAGCAGTGAGTTTATCTTGTTTGTTTCTACGCTGATGCGCATCAAAGCCAGGCTGCTGTTGCCTCGTAAGGAACTGGATGCTTCCGGCAATGAAATCGACCCAAGGCAAGAGCTGATTGATAAGATTCTTGAATATAAAAAATTCAAGGAAGCCGCCATCAAAATGGCCGAAATGGAAGCCGAGCGGATGCTGATGATAAAGCGAGGTAATCTGCAGCGGGAAATTGCCCTATTGGGTGAGGAAGCATCGGAAGGCACGGAGATTCAGAATATCACCCTGTTCAAGCTGATGAAATCCTTTGAGAAAGTGATGCTTCGGCTGCAGGAAAGGCAGAACAGACCCGTGCATACCGTTGTGCCCTATAATTATACCATGGAGGGCAGCCGCGATTACATGCTACATATGCTGGAGCAGGAGAAAACGGTTTCTTTTGAGAAGGTGTTTGAGATTTGTGACAATAAAATTCACGCTATTTTCTTATTCCTTTCTATTCTGGAACTTGCTCAGCAAAAGTACATGCGGCTGAGTGTGGGTCAGGGCATGAACAATTTTATTGTTGAGTGGAATGAAAATCGCCTGGCCGATATCGAAGCAGAAGGTATTGATATCAATGCTGCTGAAGCAGTATCAGAGACTACAGAAACCGCAGAGTAAGCTGAGTTTCCGGTTATCCGGCAATAACAGTTACTTTATCTTTTATCATTGCCAACACAGCTTCTTCAATTGCCTGTGCATCATAGTCGCATTCGCGGTGCAATTCTTTCGGGGTACCGTGTTCTACCAGTCTATCGGGGATTCCTAAAATGGTGATTTCTGCCTTATAGCGGTGGGCATTCATAAATTCAAGCACAGCCGAGCCAAATCCGCCTACCACGGTGCCATCTTCTACGGTAACTACTTTGCTATAATTCGAAAATACTTCATGCAGCATGTCTTCGTCGAGTGGCTTTACAAAGCGCATATCATAATGGGCTGGATCGATACCACGCGTGCGTAGTTGGCGAATGGCTGCCTGTGCAAAATTACCTGGATGGCCCAATGAAAGGATGGCAACATCGGCTCCGTTTTTCAGTTTTCTACCCGTACCTATTTCAATGGCTTCGAAAGGAGTTCTCCATTCGGGCATAACGCCTTCTCCGCGAGGGTAGCGGATTACAAACGGAAGCTGGTTACTTTCTAATTGGGCGGTGTACATCAGGTTACGCAGCTCCTGCTCATTCATAGGCGCACTGATAATCATATGCGGAATACAACGCAGAAAAGCAATATCATAACAACCATGGTGAGTTGGTCCATCTTCCCCAACTAATCCGGCCCTATCTAAACAAAACACTACCGGTAATTTCTGTATCGCTACATCATGCACCACCTGATCGTATCCTCTTTGAATAAAGGAAGAGTAGATATTGCAAAATACCCGCAACCCCTGTGTAGCTAAACCGGCACTTACGGTAACAGCATGTTGTTCGCAAATACCCACATCAAACGCCCGATTGGGCATTTTTTCCATCATAATTTTCAATGAAGAACCACTTGGCATGGCAGGGGTAATGCCCATCACTGCCGGATTTTGCTCTGCCAACTCAACCAGGGTATGTCCAAACACATCCTGGTACTTAGGGGGCTGAGGAGCTGTAATGGTTTTGCGGAATATTTCTCCGGTTACTTTATCAAATAAACCGGGTGCATGCCATTTGGTTTGGTCTTTTTCTGCCAGGGCATATCCTTTTCCTTTGGTTGTTACGATGTGCAATAACTTAGGACCTGGAATCTCGCGGAGGTCTTTGAGGGTATCAACCAGTTTGGTAATGTTATGACCGTCTATCGGACCAAAATACCGCAGCTTCAGGGCTTCGAACAGGTTACTGCTGTTGCTTACGAGGCCTTTTAAGCCGGCTTCTAACTTGCTGGCCATGGCTTTACTAAAGTGTTCGCCTACCGGCAGTTTACCCATCAGGTTCCAAACTTCGTCGCGCACTTTATTGTAAGTGGGCGAAGTGCTGATATCGGTTAAGTATTCTTTTAAAGCACCCACGTTGGGGTCGATGCTCATGCAATTATCATTCAGAATAATCAGCAGATCGCTGTCGGCAACCCCGGCATGATTCATGGCTTCAAATGCCATACCGGCCGTCATAGAGCCATCTCCGATAACTGCCACCGACTTTCTATTTTCGCCTTTGTATTTTGCCGCAATAGACATACCCAAGGCTGCAGAAATAGAAGTGGAGGAATGGCCTACTCCAAAAGTATCGTATTCACTTTCACTCCTCTTAGGAAAACCACTGAGCCCCTTGTATTTTCTATTGGTAACAAACTGATCTCTGCGACCGGTTAAAATTTTATGTCCATACGCTTGGTGACCAACATCCCAAACCAACTGATCGTAGGGAGTTTGGTATACATAATGCAGGGCAACGGATAATTCTACCACACCCAGACTGGCTGCAAAATGGCCACCATGCACACTCACTACATCAATGATAAATTGCCGAAGTTCTTGGCAAACTTGATTCAACTGCTCCCTGGAAATTTTTTTAAGATCGTCTGGGTGGTTGATTTGTGCTAGAAGCGGGCCAGGAGTGATGGTCATGTAACCGGGTTTAAGCTGTAAAAATAAGCATTATCCTTGAGTGAGCTATCAGATATATGCTAAAATTAATTTATATTAAGAGTCTGAATATATACTAAACAACCATTTCTTACAGAATGTTCAACACAAACATAGGCGGATTTCTGCCCTACACCCGATTATTTAACCACTAATCCTTAATACTATGCTTTTACCCTTTTTGAAGAATTACATTTGTAAGTATGCGCAGGAGAAATACTTTATACTGGACTTGTCAGTTAGGGGGTTGGCTATTTTGGGGACTGGCATTGATGTTTTTTGCTTTTATTTTCAATAATAAAACGAACGATGTTTTATATCCCCGGATTGCAATTACCATATTTTTTGGGGTTTTGTGTACCCATTTGCTGCGAGAAATGATTGTGCGGCTCAAATTACGCCCCCCCATTACAGCCCGTAACTGGTGGTTGCATGTGTTAACCATTCTCGGGGCAATTTTGTTGTTTAATTTGGCCAATAGTACAGCGGTAGAATGGTTACGGTTGTACGAACCTGCCACAAAGGTTTCGGTAAATACCCGTTTTATTTTCAACCTAATATTTGATTCGCCGCTGATTATTGTTTGGGCTTCTATTTATTATATTTGGCATTATATCGATTTGGGTTCTGTGAATGAGATTCAGCGGGTTAAGTTGCAGAGTTTGGTGAAAGAACTGGAACTGAAAACCATCAAGTCGCATATCAATCCGCACTTTATTTTTAATGCACTCAACAGTATTCGGGCATTGGTGGATGAAAATCCTGCAAGGGCAAGAACGGCCATTACCGAATTGAGTAATATCCTGCGCAGTAGCATGCAGATGGAAAAGGCAGAGACCATTACCCTGGAAAAAGAGCTAGACATTGTAAAAGATTATCTCGCTTTAGAGCAAATTCGTTTCGAAGACAGGCTGCAGGTAGCTTATGAGATTGATGAAGATACCCTAGATCAGGCCGTACCTCCCATGATGTTGCAAACCCTGGTAGAAAATGCCATCAAACATGGAATCAGCAAAGAAAAAAATGGGGGGTTGGTGCGGATCATTTCCGATAATCGCGGCAATCGCCATGTGTTGATCGTAGAAAATACAGGCAACATACAGCAAAACGTACTGCCTATAAAAAATACCGCAAATGCAACTTCCTCTGGGGGGTTTGGTTTAGACAGCACCCAGCACCGATTGCAATTGATGTATGGAGAAAAAGCTTCTTTTCAAATAAAAAATGCAGATACCAATTTAGTTCGGGCAGAGATTTCGCTTCCGGTGGTAGCAACACCTGTGCCTCAGTAATTAGCTAAACACAAAGATCATGGCAATTAAAGCAATTATTATAGATGATGAGCGACTGGCTCGCAATGAATTAAAAAAGCTGTTGCAATCTCATTCCGAAATTGAAGTGATTGAGGAAGCGGCAAATGTAGATGAGGGCATAGAGAAAATCGAGTTGTTGCATCCCGATTTAATTTTTCTGGATATTCAAATGCCCGGAAAAAATGGGTTTGAATTATTGGCGGAAGTTGAAAAAGCTCCTAGGGTAATTTTTACCACTGCCTATGATGAATATGCCATCAAAGCATTTGAGGTAAATGCATTAGACTATCTACTAAAGCCTATCGAGCCCAAGCGCTTGGGAGAAGCCCTTAATAAGTTGCAGGCAGAAATGATGAAGGATAATCCTGCCCTGGCTGCCAACAATCGGGGGCCACTTACCGAATTAGATCAGGTGTTTGTGAAAGATGGTGAACGATGCTGGTTTGTTAAACTGGGCGAGATTCGCTTATTCGAAAGTGTAGGTAATTACGCCAAGGTTTATTTCGGAACCCACAAACCATTAATCTTAAAATCGCTGAATGCATTGGAAGAGCGGTTAGACGATCGGATGTTTTTGCGTGCCAACCGAAAGCATATCATCAACCTGCGTTGGATAGAAAAAATAGAGCCCTATTTTAATGGCGGGTTACTTGTAGATTTGAAGGGTGGAGAAAAAGTAGAAGTGAGCAGGCGCCAGACCGTTAAGTTTAAAGAAATGATGAGCTTATAATTGTGGGCTCATTTGCTGATAGTTTACTTTTCAATAGTTTCAAACCCTTTTGTATGCGAAAGTTGCTTGTATTGTTGTTGCTGAATATGGTTGTATTTAGTGTGTCTGCACAAAAAATAGACCAAATTATTAATGCGAAAGAAGTGCTGCGAATTGAGTCGGTATTGGCTTCCGACGAGATGCAGGGAAGAAAAACATTTACGCCGGGAATAGATAAGGCAGCTGCTTTTATTGCCGAAGAGTTTGCAAAAATGAAAATTGCCCCTTATCCGGGCACCCAACAATACTTACAATCTTTTGCTATGCTGCGTCCCAAATTTCTGGGATTGCAAGCCAGCGTTAACGGGGTTCCGGTAGATAGCAAAAATGTGGTAGTGATTACCTGTAAAGACACTTTGCAAATCAATCAGCAGTCGGGGTATGAAATGGTGCAAATTGCAGCCGGCGAAAATTTTGTTACCGAAGCGAGAAAATACCTAAATACAAAAAAGAATTATTGCGTAATAGTAGATTCTTCTCACGCTGCTAATTTTGGCATGCTTACTCGATTTAAATCGCAACTCTATCAATCTGAGTATAGCACGGTATTTATGCTCACATCTGCAAAGCCAGTTGATTTTTCAGTAGCAGCGTATCATAGTTTCACGCGCCAGTCGTTACAAAATGTGGCAGCTATTATACCCGGCAAAAGCAGGCCCAATGAATATGTGATTTTTTCGGGGCACTACGATCATCTGGGGGTAATGAGTAAAGACCGTCAGGGCAATATACTTACCGATTCTATTTTTAATGGTGCCAATGATGATGCGGCAGGTACTACTGCCATGATGTTGCTGGCCCAGTATTTTTCGAAGCAAAAAAACAATGAGCGCACGCTGATTTTTGTAGCATTTACGGCTGAGGAAGTGGGTGGCTTTGGTGCAACCTATTTTTCGCGGCAAATGAATCCGGATGAAGTGGTGGCTATGTTTAACATCGAAATGATTGGCACAGAAAGTAAGTGGGGCAAGAATTCAGCCTATATCACTGGATTTGAAAAAACCAATATGGGCGAGATTCTTCAGCAAAATTTAGAAGGTACCGGCTTTACTTTTTATCCCGATCCCTATACCACCCAGAATTTATTTTATCGGTCCGACAATGCCACGCTTGCACGATTAGGGGTTCCTGCACATACCATCAGCACCTCAAAAATGGATAATGAACCCAATTACCACAAAGCAAGTGATGAAGTGGGTACCCTTGATATGGACAATATGGCTATGATTATTAAATCCATTGCCCTGAGTGCCCGCAGTATCATCAGTGGCAAAGACACACCTTCGCGTGTAGATACTAAGCAGCTTAAGTAAAAAAAAGTAAAAAAATATTAAACAGCCAGTGGCAGGCTATGCACGGCTGCGCTGATTTCTGCCATAATGGAAGGATCTTTTTCTATGGCATTGCCCACCACAATTACATCGGCACCTGCTTTGCAATTGCGGTACGCTTTTTCGGGGTCGGTGATTCCGCCGCCAACTATTAAAGGGATAGCAATATTTTTAGCTACTCGCTCAATCATGCTTTCGGTGATGGGCTTTCGGGCGCCACTGCCGGCATCCATATAAATTAGTTTCATGCCCAGCATTTCTCCGGCCATGGCGGTACACATGGCAATATCGTTTTTGTCGGCGGGTATTGGGTTCGCATTGGAGATATACGAAACGGTAGTGGGCGCACCGCCATCAATTACCATATATCCGGTAGGAATAATTTCTAGTCCGCTCTTTTTTACAAAGGGGGCGCTGATTACATGCTGGCCAATTAGTAATTCCGGATTTCTGCCCGAAATGAGCGATAGATATAAAAGTGCATCGGCATGCGAGCTGATTTGCGAAGGGGAACCGGGGAACAGGGTAACCGGAATATTGCAGGAAGATTTAATTTGTTTGATACAACTATCCAGTTGACTAGAAATTACCAAACTACCCCCCACAAAAAAATGATCCACTTTACAGGTAAGGGCCCGCTCTACGAGTTCGTTAATAATGGCCGTATTCACCTTGTCGGGATCAATTAAAACGGCGAAAGATTTCCTTCCGGCTGTTTGTTGGTTGGCAAGTAACTGATAAATTCCCCCTTTCATGCAAATTGAAGATAGGTGTAATTGCAAAAATGGACAAAAATTCGGTATCCTGTTCAACCTTAGGGGTGTTTTTAATGCCCTAATACCCCTCAAATGAAAAAATAAGGCTAAAAACATACAATTTTATAGGGAATTACTCAAATGAAGGAACCGGGGCATCGGATTTTACGAAGGGTATTGTAGTGAGTTGGGTTTCAATCCATTTGAATAAATTTTTATCTTGGAGTCAGTAAATTAATTACATTCATATCTTAAAAACCGGTAACGTTAAAATTGCTATATGGGAGATCTTCAAGTTAAAAAAGAAGCCAAAAAATACGATGCGGTAATTGTGGGTTCTGGAGCTGGCGGGGGTATGGCTGCATACGTATTGGCCAATGCGGGTTTAAAAGTTTGTTTAATTGAAGCGGGACCCAATTACGACCCCGCCATTCATTCTTCGCAGTTAAAAAATCCCTGGGAGTCTCCTCGTAGGGGGGCGAGCACTAAGTATCGTCCTTTTGGCGATTTTGATGGTTGTTTTTGGGGATGGGAAATTGATGGCGAGCCCTATACGATGAAGGAGGGCAGTGCTAAATGGGATTGGTGGCGTGCCCGTATGATTGGGGGAAGAACCAATCACTGGGGTAGAATTTCGCTTCGATTTGGACCGAAAGATTTTAAGCGCAGAAGTATCGATGGGTTGGGGGATGATTGGCCAATCGGATACGAAGATGTGAAACCGTATTACGATAAGATTGATAAACTAATAGGAGTATTTGGATCGAATGAGGGGTTGCCCAATGATCCGGATGGTATTTTTCTGCCTGCTCCCAAGCCTCGTTTGCACGAGCTGATGATTAAGAAAACAGCCACTGGGATGGGGATTCCTGTAATTCCGTCGCGTTTGTCTATTCTTACCAAACCCATCAATAATGAAAGAGGCGCTTGTTTTTATTGTGCCCAATGTGGTAGAAGTTGCAAGGTATATGGCGATTTTTCCTCTTCTTCTGTTTTAGTAAAACCTGCAGTACTTACCGGAAACATTGATGTGATTACCAATGCCATGGCGCGGGAAGTGATTACCAATTCGGAAGGTTTGGCAACGGGGGTTTCTTTTGTTAAGAAGGAGGATGGCATGGAGTACCAAGTAACGGGTCGGGTGGTGATATTAGCTGCCAGTACCTGTGAAACTGCCCGATTGCTGCTCAATTCTAAATCAACCCGTCATCCAAATGGACTGGCCAACGACAGTAATGTAGTAGGTAAATATTTGCATGATTCTACCGGGGCTGCTATTGGCGGTGTATTGCCTCAATTGTTTGGCAGAAAGCGCTACAACGAAGATGGGGTAGGCGGTATGCATGTGTATACGCCCTGGTGGCTCGACAATAAAAAATTAGATTTCCCCCGTGGATACCATATTGAATATTGGGGTGGCATGGGGCAACCAGCCTATGGTTTTGGTTTTGGTACGGAAGGCTTGAATGGACAATATCAAGTGAATGGAAAAACCAAACCTGCGGGTGGATATGGGGCATCTTTAAAAGAAGATGTACGCTTTTTCTATGGTGCCGGAGTAGGTATGGCAGGCAGGGGAGAAGCGGTTCCGGATGTAAAGAACTATTGCGAGATTGATCCTACTGTGGTAGATAAGTATGGTATTCCTGTACTGCGGTTTCATACGAACCATTCGGAGTATGAAATCAAGCAGGCAAAACACATGAAGGAAACCTTTAAGGAAATCCTGCACAATATGGGTGCTGTTATTACATGGGGTGGGGATGATACCGCTGCCAATAAGTATGGACTCAGCAATCCCGGAAATATCATCCACGAAGCCGGAACGGTAAGAATGGGGAATGATCGTAAAACATCTGCACTCAACAAATGGAGTCAGGCACACGATTGCAAAACCTTGTTTTGTGTAGATGGCAGTCAGTTTGTATCTCAGGCGGATAAAAATATTACCTGGACGATTCTGGCGCTTTCTATGCGTACTTCGGAATACATACTGGATGAAATGAAAAAACAAAATCTCTGATAATTGTTAAGCGAATTTTATGGACAGAAGAAAATCGATTAAAACTTTACTGATAGGGGCAGCTGGCACCGGGGTGTTGGTAGAAGCCTGTAAAAGTACCGACAAAAAACAAGTGATGGCATCTGCTGATGTAGCAGTAAATGCCGACCGGATGCAGGAGGAGAAAGATTATATATCCAAACTCAATGCGGGTGCAGCATTCTTTACTGCGCATGAGATGAAGGTGATCACTTTGTTGGGTGATATCATTATGCCCAAGGATGCGGTAAGTGGCAGTGCATCAGAAGCCAAAGTGCCCGAGTTTATTGAGTTTATTGTGAAGGATATGCCGGAACATCAAACACCCTTGCGGGGTGGATTGCGTTGGTTGGATATGCAATGTTTTCGTCAGTTTAATCAATCCTTTACCGATATCACCGATCAGCAACGCCTTACCATGGTAGATCAGATTGCCTATCCCGAAAAAGCGACCCCGGATATGAAATTTGGTGTTTCGTTCTTTAATAAGATGCGGGATCTCGTAACTACTGGTTTTTATACTTCCGAAATGGGGGTGAAAGATTTGGGTTATATGGGTAATGTGCCCAATCAGTGGAATGGCGTACCGGATGATGTATTAAAGCAATATGGATATGCTTACTCTGAAAGAGAATTGAAGGAATGTGTGAGTTATGATAAGGCTGAAGGGTAGAAGCATGAATAAATGCTGTATTCCCTGTTATTTATAAACCAAAAAGCGCTTTTTGGGAATTGAAATTTTGGAGAATTTCTGAGGAGCTTAATACCCGATTATAACTAATAAAATTGGCAATCCTTCCATTCCAATTTCTTCCACCTGCTGCCCATGCGGCAAGTCTCAATACTTGAGCTTGATAAAAAATATTTCTATTATTAGCCTGGGCGCCCTGACTATGAAAAATTCCATTTACATATGCGATTACCCTATCAGAGGGAGTAAAAGTGATTGAAATATTTGTCCATGTGTTTGCTGTTAAATTTATAGATCCGCTACCACTAATCCCTCCGCTTGCATCACTTACTCCAAAGGCATATTGATTGGTGTTAGTATTATTTTGCTGTAAAACAAAGTTCCTAAAGCCAGTATGGTTATTGTCGAAAATATCTGCATTTTGAACTTGCGTACTTCCCGCATTTACCCATAAACTAATCGTAAAACTTTGATAAGTAAAATTACTTCCCAAATCTATATAATCATTAATCCCATCAAATACAATACTACCCCCATTACTGCTATTGAATGTTGGTCCATTCGTGAGTGTTCCATTATTTTTATTTCCACTTAAATCATTCCACGTTGTTCCTGATCCAGAATAGGAAGGCGTAATCCCCGCATCCAACCATAGCACCAACCCGTCGGTTACAATACCGGAAGAGATAGTTCTCACTCCTCTTCCCCCTGCATCGGCAGATCGGGTATTGTCAGCATTAGCTGCCTGTGCTCTATCGGAGGTTGTTGCTGAGTTGGTGGTTGTATTGAGCCAGGAACCTCCTTTCCATCCGGTACCTGCGGCTGCGGGCCAACCGGCTACATCGGAAGCACCACCTGCAGTGAGGGTACCA
>JAPLEI010000176.1 GCA_026391195.1 Bacteroidota bacterium
AAAGTATAAATAATAAGTACCCTTAGAAAAAGCAGCATCTGGTGCCCACAATTGTCGTCCACCCCAGGGAATTCCTTTAATTTCTAAAGCAACTCCATGGTCGGTAACCGGGCCGTTTATAGAGTCCATCGAATAGATGCGGTAGTCTCGCATAGAAAAGTGATCTCCATTATTATTCTCGGGTATACCGGTATCTATATCGTGGGAGCAATACAAATATATTTTTCCCTCAAATACATGTGCAGATGGGTCGGCTCTATAAAAGTTTGTTACAAGGGGTTGCGAGCGCGGCATCTTTTTTAAGGTACCTATATTTTGGGCGGATAACGGCGAAGAAGGAAGATGCACTAAAAAAATAAACAATACTAGTAGCCCATAGTTTGTAAAAAAAATGCTTACAACTTTCAGATGATTTCCTGCAAAGTATTTTTTATTTTTTGCGAATAATTGGGGAATAATATATTGTTTCATAGCTTATTTTTTCTGCTGGATGATGCTCTTATGATTAAATCGGAATTGATGATGATGGTATTGGTTAGCGATAAATCTGATTTTCCCTGTAAATGCTGAATAAGATTTTGGGCAACAATTTCACCAATTTCAGCACCGGGGTAGTTGATGGTTGTTAGGGTTGGCTGGATGAGGGTGCTGATGGTATCATTGTTAAATCCTACAATGGCAATGTCTTCCGGAATTCGGATACCCTCATCCTGCAAGGTTCGCATGATTACTGCAGCCGAAAAATCATTGGTTACAAAAATGCCATTGGGCATTGGTTTCATCGCTAATATTTTTTTGGCTGCGGCGATACAATCCTTTTCCGAGAGATCGGTAATCAGCAGGTTTTTTTCCATGTATCTCAGATGATGGGCCTGTAAGGCTTCCTGATATCCTTTGAAGCGTTCACTGTACACATTTCGCTGTAAGCTGGCGGTAACATGCACTATTTTTGTGCATCCCTCCATAATCAGATGACGGGTAGCTTCAAATCCTGCTTTTCGATTATTGATAATTACTTTCGCACCCTCTGCTTCCTCAAATACCCGGTCGAAAAACACTACCGGAATGCCCCTTTTTTTATAAGGTGCAAAGTGATCTAGGTTTTCGGTATCAAATGCCAGTGATGCAATCAGTCCATCTACCCGCTTATTAAAAAAATTCAGTGCGTTGGCGGCTTCTTTTTTACTGGATTCAGAGGAATGCCCAATAATCAAATCGTAATTGGCTTCGGTGGTAACTTTTTCTATGCCGGATAAAACCGATACCATAAACTGACTATTCAACTCATGCAGGATGAGTCCTATTGTATTGGTGTGCTGCTTTCTTAGGTTACTAGCAAATGTATTGGAGCGGTATCCTCTTTTTTGGGCCAGTTCAATAATTTTTTTTCGGGTGTTTTTATTGATAGTTGGATGATGATTCAGCGCACGACTAATGGTAGCTGCCGACAAATTGAGTTCATGGGCAAGATCGTAGATGGTAATGTCTTTTTCTGCCTTCATTTATACAATCGGTTACAATTTATAGGATTGGGGGCATTATTCGGATAGGTGGCTTATTCAAATATACTCTTATATTTCAAATGGATAGTCAGTGATGTGAGGCGGAATTTCGACTTTTTCACAAGAAATACACATTTTTTTGCAATCGGTTGCAATTGTAAATAATTTAGCTACATTCATATATAGAAGGCAAACTTTCGAGTAGGTATTGGTAGGTAGTGTTTCTATTTTCTACTCGATAGGTTTGAGTAGTTGAATGATTCATTATACATTGTAGGTAAAACAGTCTATTTAATTAATAATCTTATTGCTGCTGGTATGTTATTCATGGGAATTGATATAG
Source organism: Bacteroidota bacterium (assembly GCA_026391195.1). Classification (GTDB taxonomy): domain Bacteria; phylum Bacteroidota; class Bacteroidia; order Chitinophagales; family Chitinophagaceae; genus Sediminibacterium. The sequence goes on from JAPLEI010000176.1 coordinate 1,846, forward strand.
GAACCTCTTCAGTTAAATTAACTGTTTTAGATAATCAGTACCCAAAACCATTGGTTACCGTTCAGTATCCCGACACGGAAAATGCCATCATATCTTTACAGGATGGATGGGCTGAGCAATCGCCCGATATGTGGTGGGAGCAAGTTCAGCAAGTAATAGTAAAGGCAAATGCTACGGGCTTATATCATTCAGCTGATATTTCTGCGATAGGCATTTCGTATCAGATGCATGGACTGGTAATGATTAATGATAAAGGGGAATATTTGCGCAATAGTATAATCTGGTGTGATAGCAGGGCTGTTTCTATTGGGCAGCAGGCATATGAGGCAATTGGCCCGCAACATTGTTTGCAACACCTGCTCAATTCCCCCGGTAATTTTACGGCAGCTAAATTAGCTTGGGTACAACAAAATGAGCCTGAGTTATTTCAGCAAATTCACCAGATTATGTTGCCTGGAGATTTTATCGCTTACCGGTTAACTGGAACTGCCACTACTACATCGGCTGCCTTGTCGGAAGGCATTTTCTGGGATTTTAGCAAGGAGGAAGTTTCTAAAGATATTTTCAATTACTTCGGTTGGGAGGAAGCGATACTTCCACCCATACAGCCTGTGTTCAGTGAACATGGAACCGTACTCAAAACGGTTGCAGAGAAATTAGGCTTAACCCCCGGTATTCCGGTTACCTATAAGGCGGGTGATCAGCAAAACAACGCCTGGTCGTTACAAGTGCTGTCTCCGGGAGAAGTGGCAGCAACTGCCGGAACTTCGGGAGTGATTTATGCAGTAACCGATCAGCTTACCTATGATAAATTGTCGAGGGTGAATACTTTTGCTCATGTGAACCATAGTTCGCAAGAACGCCGGTTAGGGGTATTGTTGTGTATCAATGGAGTGGGTATACTTAACAGTTGGGTACGGCAAATAGCAGGTGCATCGTTAAGTTATGATGAAATGAATGCGCAGGCAACTAAGGTTCCGGTTGGTTCGGATGGATTATCGCTGTTGCCCTTTGGAAATGGAGCGGAACGAATGTTGGAAAATAAGATGGTACAGGCACATTTACAGCAAATCAATTTTAATAAACATACAGCAGCCCATCTGTTTAGAGCTGCTCAAGAAGGCATTGCTTTTGCATTCCGGTATGGTTTAGATATTTTACGCGAAAATCAACTTCATCCCTCCGTAATACGTGCTGGAAAAGCCAACATGTTTTTAAGTAAATTGTTTATCCAGTCTTTTGTAAACGCTACCCAAACCCCTGTTGAGTTATATGACACAGACGGAAGTGCCGGAGCCGCCAGAGGGGCTTGCAGGGGGTTAATAAAGGAAGGAATGGGTATGGCTGCCGCTGAGCCGTTGCAAAGGATAGAACCGGATGGGGATGCTGACAAGCTGGAAGAAGCCTATCAACAATGGCATAACCACTTACAGCAACATCTTTTACATTTTTAATTCAATCAAAAATAAACTGTATGCAAGTAGTAACGGGAACTAAGGAATTTTTTAAGGGCATTGGCCAAATTCAATTTGAAGGTATTCAATCTGATAATCCACTGGCCTTTCGGTGGTATGATGCGGAAAGGGTGGTAGCGGGAAAGCCCATGAAAGAATGGCTTCGCTTTGCCTGTGCTTACTGGCATAGTTTTGTAGGCAATGGAGCTGATCCATTTGGAGAGCCTACCCATTTATATCCCTGGAATATTCAAAATGATCCGATAGCCAGGGGAAAAGATAAAATGGATGCCGCATTCGAATTCATTACCAAAATGAATATCCCTTTTTATTGTTTTCATGATGTAGATGTGGTTGATTTTATAGAGGATGTGGCAGAAAATGAAAGCCGCTTACAGCAAATCACTGCCTATGCTAAGCAGAAACAAAAAGATTCCGGGGTTCAGCTACTTTGGGGAACTGCGAATTTATTCAGCAACCGCCGATATATGAATGGGGCTGCTACCAATCCCGACTTTTCAGTAGTGGCGCATGCCGGAGCACAAGTAAAAGCAGCATTGGATGCTACCATCGAATTGGGGGGTGCTAACTATGTATTCTGGGGTGGAAGAGAAGGATACATGAGTTTGCTAAACACCAATATGAAAAAAGAGAAAGACCATTTGGCTCGTTTTCTGCATATGGCAAAAGACTATGCAAGAAGTAATGGATTTACCGGCCACTTTTTTATTGAACCGAAGCCTTGTGAACCAACGAAACATCAATACGATTACGACAGTGAAACCGTTATTGGATTTCTCCGGCAATATGATTTATTGCAGGATTTTAAACTGAATATAGAAGTGAATCATGCTACCCTGGCCGGGCATACATTTCAACATGAACTACAGGTAGCGGCTGATGCAGGCGTATTAGGAAGTATTGATGCCAATCGGGGAGATTACCAAAATGGATGGGATACCGATCAGTTTCCCAATAACATCAATGAGCTGGTAGAAACGATGCTGGTAATTGTAGAAGCCGGCGGTTTTAGTGGCGGAGGAATAAATTTTGATGCCAAGCGCAGAAGAAATTCAACCGATCCGGCCGATTTATTTTATGCCCATATTGGAGGAATGGATGTTTTTGCCAGAGCATTAATAGTGGCCGATCAGGTATTGCAGCAATCTGATTACCGTAAATTTCGTACTAACCGATATGCATCCTTTGAAACCGAACAGGGGAAGGCATTCGAAACAGGAAAGATGAACCTCGAAACCTTGGCGTCTATCGCAGCAACCGTGGGAGAACCAGCTATCCTAAGTGGAAAACAGGAGTATCTAGAAAACATCATCAATCGGTACATCTAATCGCAGCCTACAAAATTAGTTATGCAGCAAAAGGCCTTTATTTTCGATTTGAATGGAACCATGATAAATGATATGGATTTCCATATACGCGCCTGGCATACCATTCTCACTTCATTAGGTGCAGAATTGAGTTTGGAGCAAGTAAAACTCGAGTGCTATGGAAAAAACGAGGAATTGCTGGAAAGAATTTTTCCGGGAAGATTTTCAAACGAAGAAATGCAAACTATGATTTTGCATAAGGAGAAAACCTATCAGTTGGAATTCAAACCTCATCTAAAATTGATAGCAGGACTAGAATCTTTTTTACAAAAAGCCTATGCCGAATCTATACCTATGGGAATTGGGTCAGCCGCACTTCCGATGAATATAAATTATGTGCTGGATGGGTTACAGATTCGGCATTATTTTAAAGCCATTGTGAGCGCTGTAGATGTAGCCTTCAGCAAGCCTCACCCAGAAACCTTTCTTTCCTGTGCAAAACAGTTGGGGGTGGAGCCAAGTAACTGCATCGTTTTTGAAGATTCTCCCAAAGGGGTGCTTGCAGCAAAAATGGCAGGTATGCAATCGGTGATTTTAACAACCATGCATTCGGCGGATGAATTTGAGGAGGGCGATGATATTTTACTAAAAGTATCCGATTATTCAAATAATGCGATTATACGGCTTATCAATCCGGAATGAAGTTTAGTATATTGCTGATGCGCTTTTTATCTTCATAAATGAATGCATATGAAATATTACCTGATTATACCTTCCCTGTTATTGTTGGTTGGTTGCTTACAACCTGAAAAGAAAGCAGTAACCTATAATAAAAGTATCCGCGAAACTCCTTTTGGAAAAATCGGTGATACCGCCATTACCCGTTATACAATTACCAATAGCAATGGAATGCAAGTAAGTATCATAAATTATGGAGCAACCATAACTTCTATGATCGTGCCCAACAAAAAGGGTGAACTCGGAGATGTGGTGTTGGGCTTTGATAGCCTTTCTGGTTACCTGCAAAGTACCAACCCCTATTTTGGTTCCACCATTGGAAGATATGGCAACCGGATTGCCAAGGGACAGTTTCTAATAGGGGGTACTAACTATTCTTTATCCGTTAATGATCACGGAAATACCCTACATGGTGGATTAAGGGGTTTAGACAAAGTGATTTGGAATGCTACCCGCATTCCCGGTGATAGTGGCATGCGGTTTACCTATGTTAGTGCTGCGGGCGATCAGGGGTTTCCTGGAGAGTTAACTATTTCGGTTCACTTTACCCTTACCGACCAAAATACTTTGCAAATTGAGTATGTTGCCAATACAACCCAACCTACTCCCGTTAATTTAACCAATCATGCTTATTTTAATTTGTCTGCCGGGGCATCCCCTACCATTCTAGATCATGAAGTAACCATTTTGTCTAATCAATATACAGCCGTTGATAGTTTGTTAATCCCAACCGGTGGTTTACCATCTGTATCCGGAACACCCATGGATTTCACCCACCCGAAAAAAATTGGCGCTGAAATTGCTGCTGTAAAAGGCGGTTACGATCATAACTGGGTATTGAATAAAGCAGCCGATTCTCTGGAAAAAGTGGCTGAAGTATTTGAAGCAACTAGTGGAAGAGTGATGGAAGTTTTTACCACTGAACCCGGATTGCAATTTTATACCGGCAACTTCTTAAACGGAACCTTAACTGGGAAAGCGGGAAAGCAATACCCCAAGCATGCGGCTTTTTGTATGGAAACACAGCATTTTCCGGATGGCCCACATCAGCCTACATTTCCATCAACCTTGCTGTTACCCGATCAAACTTATCATCAATTAACTCAATATAAATTTAGCGTTCGTTGATGCAAAGCGATACCCTCAAAAACTTCTGTAAACTGCTACCCGAAAAAAACTATATTTATTTGTACAACTACTAACCGCCTGCTTACCATAAACCCACCCAATTATGAAAGTGCTACACACTGCTGATTATCTGGTATTCTTTATTTATTTTATTATAGTAAGTGCCTATGGTTATTGGGTGTATAAAAAGAAAAAACAATCTTCGGCATCTGCCTCGCATGATTATTTTTTGGCAGAAGGATCACTCACCTGGTGGGCGATTGGTGCATCCCTGATTGCATCCAACATTTCGGCAGAGCAAATGATTGGCATGAGTGGAAATGGATTTACTATGGGATTGGCTATTTCTACCTACGAATGGATGGCGGCTGCTTCGCTGATGATTGTTGCGATTTTCTTTATACCGGTGTATTTGAAAAATAAGATTTACACCATGCCCCAATTTTTAAGTAATCGTTATAACGATACAGTAGCCATGATAATGGCCGTTTTTTGGCTGCTTTTGTATGTTATTGTAAATCTTACCTCTATTCTGTATTTAGGGGCATTGGCTATTAATAGTATCAGCGGTATTTCTTTAACTACTTGCATGTATTTGCTGGGCCTCTTTGCCGTAATTATTACCCTGGGTGGTATGAAGGTAATTGGATATACCGACGTGATTCAGGTATTCTTTCTGGTTTTAGGAGGATTGGTAACTACTTATCTGGCGCTGGGATTGGTAAGTAAAATTTACGGACAAGAAGGAACGATTGCCGGAATGCAGCTTTTATATAAAGAAGCGAATGATCACTTTCATATGATACTCAAAAAAGACAATCCCAATTTTCTCGACTTACCCGGAATAACCGTATTAATTGGTGGTATGTGGATTGTAAATTTAAATTATTGGGGATGTAACCAATATATTACCCAGCGTGCTCTGGGGGCTAGTTTACCCACCGCACGAAAAGGAATTTTGTTCGCATCTTTTTTAAAGCTGCTGATGCCGGTGATTGTTGTACTTCCCGGTATTGCTGCCTATGTATTAAATCAGAAAGGATATTTTTCTCAGGGTGAATTATTAGGTGAAGGAGGAAAATTGATGGCGGATAAAGCCTATCCCTCTTTGTTGAATTTATTGCCAACCGGTTTAAAAGGATTGTCCTTTGCCGCTTTAACTGCCGCCATTGTTGCCTCTTTGGCTGGAAAGGCGAACAGCATATCCACCATTTTTACGTTGGACATCTACCAGAAAAAAATCAATCCGGCAGCGGATGAACAAAAATTGGTACGGATTGGAAAGTGGGTAATTATTTGTTCCATGGTGATTGCGATTGTAATAGCGCCTTATCTGGGCATTGAAAAAGGCGGATTTAAATATATTCAGGAATATACAGGATTTGTTTCTCCGGGCATTTTTGCCATGTTTATTTTAGGCTTTTTCTGGAAAAAAGCTACTTCCAATGCAGCCTTGTTTGCTACAATTGGAGGGTTCATTTTCTCTGTGGTATTTAAATTTCTTCCCAGATGGGTTGACTTATCCTTTCTGCAATCATCTGGCTTTTCTGCCGCCAATACAGAAGGGGTATTTGAAATTCCTTTTATCGACAGAATGGGGTTTGTATTTATCATCAGCGTTTTGGGCACGATAGTTATCAGTAAATACGAAAACCGAAAGGGAATCGTACCCAAAGGGTTGGTAGTTGAGAAATCTATGTTTGCAATGAGTCCGTCTTTTCAAGTGGGAACCCTAATTGTAGGGGGCATCATTACGGCCTTATATACGCTATTCTGGTAGTACGTATTGGCTACATCGATTTCGCAGATTTATACAAACTGGCAGTGAGGAATCATTCGGGTTCCTCCGCTTTTTTAAGAACTTTGTAAAAATTTTCGTTTATTATGGAACATACAATGCGTTGGTACGGGCCAGATGATCCCGTTAGTTTGTGGGATATCCGGCAGTCTGGTTGCACCGGCGTAGTAACTGCTCTTCATCAGATTCCCGTAGGGGAAGTTTGGCCAATAGCCGCCATTGAAGAACGAAAAGCATTGATAGAAGCTGCGGGGATGACGTGGACGGTAATTGAAAGCCTGCCAGTACATGAAGAAATCAAGCGGCAAAAAGGGGATTATGTTCAGTGGATTGAAAAGTATAAGCAAAGTTTAGGGAACGTTGCTGCCTGCGGATTAAAAGTGGTTACCTACAATTTTATGCCTATCCTCGATTGGGTTCGTACGGATATCGCTTACGAAATGCCCGACAAAAGTAGGGCCCTATATTTTGAAAAAGCAGCTTTTATCGCTTTTGATGTATATATGCTTCAACGACCCGGAGCCGAAGCAGATTATACCCCCGAAGAATTGGAAAGGGGAAAAAATCGGTTGGATAATATGTCGGAAGCAGAAAAGCAGTTGTTATATAAAAATATGATGCTTGGCTTACCTGGAAGTCGCGAACAATTTACTACGGAACAAATTTTTGCTGCGCTTGATCAATACAAGGGTATCGACCGACAACAATTGAAACAACACCTCTTTCATTTTATTAATGAAGTGGCGCCGGTAGCCGAAGCGGGTGGTTTAAAAATGGCCATTCACCCCGATGATCCGCCCTATGCTGTTTTAGGGTTACCCCGTATTATGAGTACCGAAGCCGATGCCCGTGAATTATTGGATGCTTGTACTTCCCCTGCAAACGGCCTCTGTTTCTGCACCGGATCTTTTGGGGTTCGGGCTGATAATGATTTACCCGGTATGGTAGAAAGATTGGGTAATGCTATCCATTTCCTTCATCTTAGAAGTACCCGCCGTGATAATCAGGGGAATTTTTATGAGGCCGATCACCTGGATGGCGATGTTGATATGTATGCGGTTGTTAAAGAAATTGTAGCCGTTCAACGGAAAAGAGGAGTAAACATTCCTATGCGCCCCGACCATGGTCACCAAATGCTAGACGATCTTAAAAAGACCACCTATCCCGGGTATAGTGCCATTGGCCGGCTTCGCGGATTGGCCGAGCTAAGGGGGCTGGAACTCGGAATTGAGCGTAGTTTACCCCCCTTATAGCCTCTGAAATAGGCAACAAAGTATATTTTTATTATATATAATGACTGTTTTTATATAAAAACGGTCATTTTTATTAGTGGCAAGCCCTATTTTATTACCTTTGCAACCCCGAATTAAAACCATCGGGTTTTTTATGAATTTCATTAACAAACAACTAAACGCAGATGCTCAGGAGCCGGCTTCAACTGAAACAGTTGATCAGGCCGCTGCTGCGACAACAACAACACCTGAAGCAGCGCCGGTTATTGTAACGGCACATGATGATTTTGACTGGAGTATCGACAAGCGGAATGTGAGTCATTACTCCGAAAATGACCGGGTAAAGTATGACAAAGTGTACGACAATACCTTTGTTCAAATTGAAGACGGTGAGATTATCAGAGGAAGTGTGGTAGCCCTAACCAAAACGGATGTGGTGGTTAACATTGGCTTCAAAAGTGATGGTCTGGTTTCTTTGAATGAGTTCAGAGATGTTCCCGGATTAAAAATTGGGGATGAAGTAGAAGTGATGGTGGTAGAAAAAGAAGACCGTCAGGGTAACCTTCATTTGAGCCGCAAATCTGCCCGCATTTACCGTGCTTGGGAAAGAATTGTGGAAGTGCACAAAACAGGAGAAGTTATCACAGGAACTGTTACCAGCAAAACAAAAGGTGGCTTGATTGTAGATGTTTTTGGTATGGAAACATTCTTACCAGGATCTCAAATTGATGTTAAGCCAGTTACGGATTACGATCAGTTTGTGGGCAAAACGATGGAATTTAAAGTGGTAAAAATCAACGAAACCATCAAAAATGCCGTAGTATCTCACAAAGCCCTGATTGAAAGTGATATCGAAGCTCAGCGCGCCGAAATCATGAGTAAGTTAGAAAAAGGCCAGGTACTGGAAGGGGTAGTGAAAAATATTACCGACTTCGGAGCCTTTATGGATTTGGGTGGATTAGACGGGTTGTTATATATCACGGATATATCTTGGGGCAGAATCTCACATCCTAGTGAAGTGGTGAAACTAGATCAGAAATTACAAGTAGTGGTATTAGATTTTGATGATGATAAGAAGAGAATCAGTTTAGGACTGAAGCAATTAACTCCACATCCATGGGATGTATTACCAGAAGGTTTGGCTGAAGGAAGTGTGGTGAAAGGTAAAGTAGTAAACATTGAAGATTACGGTGCATTCCTCGAAATCCAGCCGGGTGTAGAAGGATTGGTTCACGTTTCAGAAATTACTTGGGCCAATACTCCTATCAATGCGAAAGAGTTCTTCAAACTGTCGGATGAGTATGAAGCAAAAGTGGTAACATTAGATAAGGATGCTCGTAAGATGAGTTTGAGCATCAAGCAAATGACTCAAGATCCTTGGAATGAAATTGAAGCTAAATTTCCAGAAGCAAGTAAGCACCAGGGTCTGGTAAAGAATATTACTCCTTATGGTGTGTTTGTTGAACTGGAGCCCGGAATTGGAGGAATGATTCATATCAGCGATTTAAGCTGGCTGAAACGATTTAACCACCCAACAGACTACACCAAAGTGGGTGAGAAAATCGATATCATTATCCTGAGTATTGATAAAGAAAATCGCAAACTTCAGTTAGGTCATAAGCAATTGGAAGAAGATCCCTGGAATTCACTTGAAAAAACTTTTGCAATTGGAAGTGTTCATGAAGGAATGGTGAGCCGTAAAGAAGATAAGGGAGCATTGGTTCAATTACCTTATGGATTGGAAGGTTTTGTGCCGAATCGCCACCTGAATAAAGAAGATGGCAAACAGGTACAGGCAGATGAAACGGCACAGTTTGTGGTAATTGAATTCGACCGGAATGAAAAGCGCATCCTGTTAAGTCACTCTCGTATTTGGGAGCAACAGGAGGCGGAAGTGAAAGAGGCTGCTAAAAAAGAAGCCCGCACCGAGTCGGATAACACTAAAAAAGCTGTAAAAAATATCCAGGCGAAAGTAGAAAAAGCCACTTTAGGTGATTTGGGTGCTTTGGCCGAGATTAAAGCTAAACTGAAAGAAGACGAGGGAGAGAAATAACCCCTCTTTTTAACTCCTTATAAAGGCTGCTTTACACCCGTAAAGCAGCCTTTTCGGTTGAATTGGATATTATTTTAGTTAATTCTTAACGCAACGCATGGGTTTTACAGAGTGTGTTGGTATAATTTGCCTGTAATTAGTTAATTTTGCCAACTTGTATGAATAGAATATTGTTGTTTTTTTCCTTGGTTGTTCTCATGATTACGGCTTCCTGCTCGGGGAAGTTTGGTAAAATCATGAAGAGTAAAGACTTTGAGTACAAGTATAAAATGGCAGAAGAGTTTTATGCCAAAAAGGACTGGCTATATGCACAGCAGTTATACGAGGATATTTTCCCCTATGTAAAAGGTACCCAGCGTTACGAGGATATGTATTACAAATTTGCATATTCTTATTACTACGATAAAGATTATTTGAACGCGGAAAACCTTTTTAAAACGTTTGTAGAAAATTTTCCTACCAGCACTAGATCGGAGGAATGTGAATATATGCGGGCCTATTGCTTTTTTAAGCAATCACCCAAGGTTGAACTGGATCAGACCAATACCAATAAAACCTTGCAGTTGATGCAGGCTTTTATAAGTACCCATCCCACTTCAACCCGTATGAAAGAGGCTGCTGATATTATCGACCAATGCAGGGATAAACTGGAATTAAAAGAATTCAAAAGTGCAGAGCTATATTATAATCTGGGTTTCTACAAAGCGGCTGCACTGGCTTTTGGGAATGTTTCGGATAATTTTCCCGAATCTAAAAAGGCAGATGAATATAAGTATCTGGTTATTAAATCCTATCAACGGTATGCTGAAATGAGCTACGAGGATAAACAAAGAGAACGTTTTGAAAGGGTAGTGAATGAGTGCAATGATTTTTCTGAACGTTTTGCCGATAGTAAACATGTAACTGAAATCAATAAAGTAAAGACCCAATCTATTAACTTTTTAAAAAATCTCCCCAAATGAGCAAATTGAGAAGGCAGATGAGCGCCAACACACCCAGCGTAGTAGAAACGAAAAGCCTGATGGATGTAAAAGCCGTTACCGGTAACCTATACGAATCTATAGCCATTGTTTCCCGTCGCGCCAACCAGATTAACATCTCGCTGCGCGAAGAACTCCATAATAAGTTGGAGGAATTTGCTAGTCATACCGACAGCCTCGAAGAGATTCATGAGAACAAAGAGCAGATTGAAATTTCTCGTGCCTATGAAAAAATGCCTAACCCGGCTATTCTTGCTACACAGGAATTTATGGAGGGAAAAGTATATCACCGCAGAAACGACGAAAGTGATTTGTTCCGATAGACTATCTGATTGTACACAAAGCGACAGTGAAAACTGTCGCTTTTTTTTGGCTGAATTTTTACAAGGTAGCAGTATTCTTTGTTAAACTGATGGCGTATCTTTAATACCAATTATTGCATCATTGGATGAAAAAACTGGCCGGCATATTATTTAGCTGCCTCCTCCTTTTTCAGTTAGGAGGAAAGGCACAAGAACTCCAGGCAAAGGTTACCGTAATTGCCAGTCGTGTGAATACCACGGTTGACAAACGTATTTTCATTACCCTACAAACTCAGCTGAATAATTTGATGAATACACGTAAGTGGACGAATGACGTGATTCAGCAAAATGAAAAAATTGAATGCAGTTTTATTCTGAATATTGAGAGCATTGTTGAACCCAATGTATATAAAGCAACGCTCACCGTTCAGGCTGCTCGGCCGGTTTATAACAGCAGCTATCAGTGTGCCTTGGTAAATTTTCTGGATGCTGAAGTAACTTTTAAGTATCAGGAGTTTCAGCCTGT
>JAPLEI010000127.1 GCA_026391195.1 Bacteroidota bacterium
AAAATAGGTATGTATCAGTTCGCGATAATCTCGTATATCCGAAACCCGATTTAGGTGGTATAATCCGGTTCTATTACCATAGGCCATGATGCCATTATGCGCACCAACAATGCCTGCGAAAAAGCCAAATCCAATCAGTCTTTGACCATCTGGATGTACCAAACATTCATAATCTATCAGGGTAATTTTCTTCTCCACCATGGTTTGCATGAGTGCCCGGTTGTAGGGCTGCTCTTTTTTGGTATGAGAAAAAAACAGATAGGTTTTGTTCGCCAACAACTGCGATACCGTTACTTCTTTAATGCCCAATAGAATTTGACACTTACTTAGGTCCGAATCCACCTGAATACCCGCCCTAAGGTATTCCTCATCGCTAAAACACCGATCGGGAGAGGGTTCTACGATTATTTGGAGGTCTGGATACTGTTTCTGTAGATACACTACCTGAGCCGGAGTAAGGGCTACCCGGTTGTCGGCCGGTAATTTTCCTTCTCTAATAAGTCCGATACAGGGCATTGTAGTAAATTTGCAGTAACAAAGTTAGCCAAAAGCGTTGAAGGAGGCAGCCAGAAAAGCTATGAAGTATTTTGAATGGTTTGAAATTATTCCCGGTTTTTTCCCGGATCAGGGGTTAGTGAAGAAAAAGTATTATGCATTAAGCCGGCAGTATCATCCCGACTTTTACGTACAGCAGGGCGATGAAGCACTGGCAGCCGCGGAGGAAAAATTGCAGGAGATTCATGAAGCTTATGCTACCCTATCCAATCGCCAGCGCACGATGGCCTACATTTTGAAAGAAACGGTGGGTATGCTGGAGGATGAAAAGTATGCACTGCCACCTGATTTTTTGATGGAAATGATGGAATTGAATGAGGCACTTCAGGAGGCAGATACGGAGGAGGGGAAACTAAGTGTTAGGGAACAAATTAAAGCACAACAACAAGCATTATATGAGCAGGTGGAACCGATTATGGCAAATTATCAGGCAGTTGTTACTTCCCAAGAAGCGCTGCTGCAAGTAAAACAATACTATTATCAACAAAAGTATTTACAGCGCTTGTTAGCGGCGGAATAGATAGGGTAACAAAAAACCCGTTTCTGTTTGTTAAAACCCTTGCTTTTACTTATTTTTGCTCCCCCAAGCCCAGATGGCGGAACTGGTAGACGCGCTAGACTCAAAATCTGGTTATCGCAAGGTAGTGCAGGTTCGATTCCTGTTCTGGGCACAAAGGCCAGAGTGAGTGTGAGTTTGAGTACGCACGCTTCACTTTGGCCTTTTCTTCAAATGCTCCAGAGGCGCACAAGCTCAAACTCATGCTCCGGAGGCGCACAGGCTCTCACGCTGTTTTTTGTATGTTCCAAGTAGAAGTATATAAATAATCTGGTATTATCCAGTTCTGTGCATTGCTATTTGATAAAACAATACAAAGTAGTTCTCTTATTCCCTTTTCGCTTTAGCAACTTTTCATCTACTCCCGTTTTAAGGTCTCTGCTGGCTGTAGGTGCAGAAATTTCTTTGAAATAATCCAAATAATCTTTTCTAGAAAATTCATTTTTTCCAACCTGTTCTCTAAAAATTTGTAACCGGTCTATGTTTGAAATTAGGGTCCTCCGTTCACTTAGTTGCTCTGCTAAAGCTTTGTCAATTGCTGTAAGGGCAAACTCAATAAATGGTGTTGAGTTACCCGATTTGTCCGACATTTCAAGGGCCTTATAATAGGC
>JAPLEI010000143.1:0-2784 GCA_026391195.1 Bacteroidota bacterium
GGTATGAGTGTAACCATGGAAGTAGGCTTAGATGGTCTGCTGAAATCGCTCGCCAATTTTACAAAAGATCCGGTTTTTAACAAGGCTTTACAAGAAGCTGTAGCCCGCAAAGCCAATGGGGGTGCAGACTTAATCACTTTATTTCAGGAAGAATTTAAAAAAATAAGTCCTGCAGGAAAACTGGCTCCCTTCTTTGCCGCCAGAAGTAATGGTAAAGTAAAATTCGATGCCACTGATGCAGCGGTTACCGCCTATCTGAAAGAACAGGCTACTTCTGCTTTCAACAATACCTATCGCATTTTGCGCACCCGTATCGACCGATTCGGGGTTGCTTCTCCTAATATCAATCCGGATCCAGCAAAAGGAATTATCAATATCGAGTTGGCAGGTGTGAACGATAAAGAAAGAGTACGCTCTTATAGTTGGCAGGTGTGAACGATAAAGAAAGAGTACGCTCTTATTTACAGAGTACCGCTAACCTGCAGTTTTTTGAAACTTATACCCTCGAAAGCCGGGATATTCAAAATGCTTTAGTGGCAGCCGATAAGGCCGCAGAAGCTTATGTGAATGGCGCCGGAAAAACAGACACCACCCTGGCAATTAATAAAAATGATACTGCCAAAACGGTTGCCGCTGCTAAGGATACCAATAAAACGGCCACTATTTCGGCCATTTCTAATATTGCAGCTAATACAGCCGGTAAAAAAGATACTGCAAAGATTACCAATCCCATATTCAGACTACTGCAGGTGGCCCAGGCTTTCCAGGGTAGCAATGGAAAACCTGTATTTCCTTCTGCCATCGGGTATATCGCTTCAAAAGACACCGCCAGTTTAAACGACTTTTTAGGTCTGGATGTGATTAAATCTAAATTCCCTTCCAATCTGGTATTCCTGTACGGAAAGATGGAATTACAATCCACCGACCCTAAAGCTGCCGACATTCTTACGCTTTATGCCATCAAAACGCTTGAAAACGGACAGGCCGAACTAGAAGGTGACCATATCAGCAATGCATCGCAGGATTATGATGATAAGGGCAAAATCGCCATCAAAATGACGATGGATAAGATTGGCACCAATATCTGGTCTAAAATGACCACCCGAAATGTGGGCAAACCGATTGCCATTGTTCTGGACAATTTTGTGTATTCAGCTCCCAATGTAAATGACCCCATCACTACTGGAAGTTCTCAAATAACGGGTAATTATACCTTGAAAGAAGCAAAAGATCTTTCAGAGATACTCGAAAGCGGTAAGTTACCTGCGCCTGCTAAAATAGTTCAGGAACAGCAGGTGGGTCCTACCCTAGGTAGAGAAACCATCATTGGAGGGGGACTATCCTTTTTGATTGCTTTTCTGGTAATTTTCGCCCTAATGTTGCTGTATTTCAACACAGCAGGATGGGTGGCTAATATTGCCTTAATATTAAACTTGTTATTTACCGTAGGAATCCTCAGTTCGTTAGGTTTTACCCTAACCGCTCCGGGTATTGCAGGCTTGGTATTAACCGTGGGATTGGCAGTAGATACCAACGTAATTATTTTTGAGAGAATTAAAGAAGAACTTACCAAAGGAAAAAGCTATTCCAATGCAGTGGCCGATGGATATAAACGATCTCTTTCACCTGTATTGGATGCACACGTAACTACTTTGTTAACGGCTATTATTCTTGCCTACTTTGGATTAGGTCCAGTGCTTGGATTTGCCACCACACAAATCATCGGTATTATTCTTTCGTTGTTCTGCGGAATTTTAGTTTCCCGTCTGATCACCGATTCGTATACCAACCGGAATCGCCACTTCGAATACTTTACCGGAATTTCAAAACGAATTTTCCAACATGCGAGTATCAAGTTTATTGAGTATCGTAAATATGCGTATATCTTATCCATATTCATTTTTGCCTTTGGTATCAGCACGTTTTTCCGTGATAATGCCTTTGATGAAGGAGTAGAATTTTCAGGAGGACGGAGCTATACCATTCGTTTTGACAAAGCAGTGAATGAAGATCAAATCAGAAATGAGCTGAAAGCTGAATTTAAAGAGCCGGTAATTATTAAAACGGTGGATGTAAAGAACCAACTGAATATTACTACTTCTTACATGATTCGGCAAGCCGGTGACAACATCGATTCGCTGGTGGAAAGAAAACTATACAATGGCCTCAAACCGCATCTTCCTGCCAATGTAGGTTTTGAGGAGTTTGAGAAAAATTACAAACTGGGTTCACAGAAAGTATTACCTACTATTTCCGACGACCTGAAATCTGGGGCTACCAAAGCGGTTATCTTCGGTATCATCATCATTTGTTTCTACATCTTCATCCGTTTCCGCGACTGGAGATATTCATTGGGAACTATTTTCTCTTTGTTACACGACGTATTTGTAACCCTGATTGTATTTAGTTTTTGCAGAAAAATTGTACCGTTCCCATTAGAGATCGACCAGCACTTTATTGCTGCTATATTAACGGTAATCGGTTTCTCGATGAACGATACTGTAATTGTATACGATAGAATCCGGGAAGATAGCAGACTGATGAAAGGAGTAGATAATGCCACCATCATTAATAAAGCCATCAACGAAACATTGAGCAGAACGGTAATGACTTCCCTTACGGTATTCCTTACCATCCTGATCTTGTTCATCTTTGGAGGTGAAGTAACCCGTGGCTTCTCGTTTGCTATGTTGATTGGGGTAATAACTGGTACGTATTCTTCTATATTTGTAGCGGCGCCTATTCTGGTAGATTTTGCGAAAAACAGACCATTGGGTAAGCTGG
>JAPLEI010000143.1:2855-23446 GCA_026391195.1 Bacteroidota bacterium
AACCTGCTAAAAATAGCAGGTTTTTTTATGAGGTAGCTTCAAAAAATATTTATACAGAAAAAGAAGTTCCGCAACCACAGGTTTTAGTAGCATTCGGATTGCTAAAAGTAAATCCGCGGCTGTTTAAGCCCCCCTGCCAGTCTATCTCCATACCAAAAAGGTACAATTCATGACTCGGATTCATGATGCAGGGAATATCATCGATTGAAAAATGAACATCGCCAGCTTCCACTTTTTCAAATCCTAATATATAGGTCATTCCACTACAACCGCCCCCCTTTACCCCCACCCTGAGTTGGGTAGCGATATCAAAGTCCGGTGCTTGCATCAGCCGCTTAATTTCTGCGATGGCACCTGAAGTAAAGGTAACCGGAGTATGTATGATTGTTTCCATTGTGTGAAATTGAGGTACAAAGGTAACTCTTTTGCGGATGATTTTAAAAAAATCAGCGCAATATATTAATAATCAGCAATTAACATATTAATAAAGAACTCTAACTTTTATAGTCTGCTTTACTTCGCGTAAAAGGGTAACCGCTTTTTGAGAGAGTTTTTTATCTACATCTAGCACCACATATCCAATACGGGAATTGGTGGTTAGGTACTGCCCTACGATATTGATATTATTACTAGAAAGTGCCAAATTGATAGCACTTAATACCCCGGGTACATTTTTGTGAATATGAAGAATGCGGTGGGCATTTTCAACGGGTGGGAGTCCAATGGCCGGTACGGAATGCGAGCCGTTGGTAATGCCTCTTTCGAGGTATTGGAACATTTTGCTACTCACATCGGCGCCAATATTTTCCTGGGCTTCTTCCGTGCTTCCTCCAATATGCGGGGTGAGCAACACATTGGGCAACCCTTGGAGTGGACACTCGAAAGCATCGCCATTTTTTTCGGGTTCTACAGGGAACACATCGATGGCGGCGCCCGAGATAGCTTCCTGTGCCAGGGCAATTGCCAGGGCATCTAGGTCTACCACTTCCCCTCTTGCATAGTTGATTAAGATGGCCCCATGCTTGGCAAATTTTAGCACACTGCGGTTGATCAAATTTTTCGTGAGGGAGGTTTCGGGTACGTGCAGAGAAATAATATCAGATTGCCCCATCAAATCTTTTAGGTTGCGGGCAGCAACGGCATTTCCCAGAGGCAAGCGGGTTTCTATATCGAAATACCGAACTTTCATACCGATCGATTCGGCCAATACGCTAACCTGAGAACCAATATTTCCATAACCAATTATACCCATGGTTTTGCCCCTTAATTCAAAACTTCCCTTAGCTTCTTTTTTCCAGATTCCCTCATGGGCTGCTTTATTTTTATCGAGAATTCGGCGAATTAATACGATGGATGCCCCAATTACCAACTCAGCCACGCTGCGGGTATTACTGTAAGGTGCATTAAATACCACTACCCCAGCATCCGTTGCGGCTGCCAGATCTACTTGATTCACGCCAATACAAAAACATCCGATAGCCTGCAACTTGGGGGCAGCTGCCAATACCTTTTTAGTAATGGTTGTTTTTGAGCGGATACCGAGCAAATGCACGTCTTTCAATTCTTTTATCAGCTGCTCTTCACTTAATGCACCGGCTATTTTGCGCACATTCACATACCCATTTTGCTTAAAATGTTGTATCGCTTTATCGCTGATATTTTCTAAAAATAATATCTGTATTCGTTCCTTGGGATAACTGGTGGGGGATTGCTTTGTCATGGATACAAAATTACTTGTTAATTCCAAATCAATTATCATCAAATTATCCACCCATCGCATCTCAACATCCGTTCCGCGTATCTTTGTACAATTATTTATATCGCAAGCAAATGTGCCGGACTATGTTGATTGCTATCTGTACTTCTTTATTGTTGGCCTGCAATTCGGGATCCGACACTACCGGCAAAGAATTGATTCCAACGATTGGTACCGACAAAAGCAAAGGGCCATTAAGCGAAACAGAAAAGGAAAGCTACCGACAAGAACTGGAACCTATGTATCAGTCTATGTTGATTAAAACCGGATTCAGCGGGGGTATACTGGTAGCCAAGAATGGCGAAATCATTTTAGAAGATTATCAGGGATTGTACAATCGGGCAACCCGCCATCCGGTTGATTCGCAAACTTCTTTTCACCTGGCATCTATTTCAAAAACATTTACGGCAACGGTAATTTTACGACTATACGAGCAGGGAAAACTAAACCTGCAAGATCCGGTTGAAACCTATTTACCCGGATTTCCCTATTCCGGTATCAGCCTGATGATGTTACTGAATCATAGAAGTGGCCTGCCTAAGTACGAATATTTTATGAACGAAACCATTAGCCGGGTGGTACGGGTAAAGAATAAACGCGGCAAATGGATTAATAAAAAATCCTACTATAAAGATCCTAATAGCTTTAAAGGCATTGCCACTAACCGGGATATGCTGGATTATATGATTCGATATCGCTGTAAGCCAGTTGCCCCTCCCAATCACCGCTTCCAATATTGCAATACCAACTATGCACTACTGGCGATGGTGATTGAAAAAGTAACCGGAAAACGATATCCCGAATATTTGAAGGATAGTCTGTTTGCCCCCTTGGGCATGAAAAATAGTTATGTGTTCAGCATTCAGGATACAGCATCCTATGTACCTTCCTATACCTATAATTATGCCCCTTTTCCGCTGGAATCGATGGATGCAGTGTACGGAGATAAAAATGTATACAGTACGGTGAGGGACTTACTCAAATGGAATGAAGCACTCCAGAATGGCAGTTTTGTAAGCGTAAGAACACTCGAAAACCTGGCTTACCAACCCTATAGCCAGGAAGCCCGTGGGCAAAAAAATTATGGCTTGGGCTGGCATTTGTATTTTCCCCCTACTGAACCCCCGGTTATATACCACAATGGCTGGTGGCATGGAAATAATACGGTGTTTAAAAGATTGATTACCGACCATGCAGTTGTAATTATCCTAGGCAACCGTTTTAACCGGAATATCTGGGCTGCCGGCAAAATGAGCTCCGTTTTTACCGGCCGGGCCGATACCACCCAATTGGAACAATAAACCTATTTTCCGCAGTTTTTCCCCAAACAGCTATTAAAAGGGGTTTTTTAACCAATTCCCTTATTTTTGCAGTCCTTTAAATTAACGATTATACATATTTCTTTATGATTCAGAACTTACTGTATGCAGTGCCCGCGATGGGAATTATCGGTCTTTTGTATACCCTAATTAAGTTTAATTGGGTTTCACGTCAAGACGCCGGAAATGATCGGATGAAAGAAATCAGTCAGTACATAGCTGAGGGTGCCATGGCTTTCCTGAAAGCAGAGTATAAGATACTGGGCTATTTTGTAGCAATCGTTGCCCTTTTATTGGGGGTTATGGGCTATACGGATAAAAACAGCCATTGGAGTATCTCATTGGCGTTTATTTTAGGTGCATTCTTTAGTGCTCTGGCCGGTTTTATCGGAATGAAAATTGCCACCCGTGCCAATGTGCGCACAGCACAGGCTGCCAGAACCAGTTTAAGTAAGGCCCTTCAAGTTTCCTTTACCGGAGGATCGGTAATGGGTATGGGTGTTGCTGGATTAGCCGTTTTAGGATTGGGTGGATTGTTTATAATATTACGTCAGGCACTGGCTCCAGGTGCTGCGGTAGATAGTGAGGAAATGAAGAGAGCTATTGAAGTATTAACCGGATTTTCACTGGGTGCCGAAAGCATTGCTTTGTTTGCCCGAGTGGGTGGTGGTATCTATACAAAAGCAGCCGATGTGGGTGCCGACTTAGTGGGTAAAGTAGAAGCTGGTATTCCGGAAGATGATCCCCGCAACCCTGCCACTATTGCCGATAACGTGGGCGATAATGTGGGCGATGTAGCTGGAATGGGTGCCGATTTATTCGGAAGCTATGTGGCTACCGTTTTAGCTACCATGGTGTTGGGTAGAGAAGTAACTGGAGCCAACCACCTGCCACTGGCCGATAATTTTGGCGGTCTCTCCCCTATCTTATTACCCATGCTGATTGCAGGGGTGGGTATTTTATTTTCTATCATCGCTACTTTCTTCGTTCGCATTTCCGATGCAGCAGGTATTGGAACTGCCGGCGTTCAGAGAGCACTGAATATGGGTAACTGGGGTTCGATTGTTTTAACCGCCTTTGCTTGCTATTTTCTGGTAATGTTTTTATTACCCGATACCATGCTGTTACGTGGATTTTCTTTTACCCCAGGTAAAGTATACGGTGCAATTTTGGTAGGATTGGCCGTAGGTACTTTAATGAGCATGATTACCGCATACTATACTGCCATGGGTAAGCGCCCGGTAAATAGTATTATAAAACAATCTTCCACCGGGCATGCCACCAATATCATTGGAGGTTTGGCTGTTGGGATGGAATCCACCTTTTTACCTATCCTTGTTTTGGCAGGTGGTATCTATGGATCTTATTATTGCGCGGGATTATACGGAGTTGCCATTGCAGCTGCCGGTATGATGGCAACAACTGCTATGCAATTGGCGATCGATGCGTTTGGTCCCATTGCTGATAATGCGGGTGGTATTGCCGAGATGAGTGAATTACCTAAAGAAGTTCGTGAAAAGACAGATATCCTGGATGCCGTGGGTAATACCACTGCCGCAACCGGAAAAGGTTTTGCCATTGCCTCTGCTGCCCTTACTGCATTGGCTTTATTTGCAGCCTTTGTAGGTATTGCCGGTATTCAAGGGATTGATATTTACCATGCCGATGTATTGGCCGGATTATTTGTAGGAGGTATGATTCCTTATATATTCTCTTCATTGGCTATCCGCGCAGTGGGTGAAGCCGCTATGGCGATGGTAGAAGAAGTTCGTCGTCAGTTCCGCACCATTCCGGGTATTATGGAAGGAACCGGCAAACCGGAATATGATAAATGTGTAGCTATTTCTACCGAAGCTTCTCTTAAAAAAATGATGCTGCCCGGTGCCATTGCGATAATTAGTCCGCTGATTATGGGTTTTGTGTTTGGAGCCGAAGTTCTAGGTGGTTTCTTAGCCGGCGCTACCGTGAGTGGTGTGCTGATGGGTATGTTCCAAAATAATGCCGGAGGAGCCTGGGATAACGCCAAGAAATCCTTTGAAACCGGTGTGGAAATTAATGGAGAGATCTTCTACAAAAAATCAGAACCCCATAAAGCTTCCGTAACAGGCGACACGGTGGGCGATCCTTTTAAAGATACTTCCGGTCCTTCTATGAACATCCTGATCAAATTGATGTCGATTGTTTCTCTGGTTATTGCCCCAACCCTGGCACATTTACATCCAGCCAAACTAGGTACCGGAGAAAAAGTAGAACAGCGCGTAGAAATGATAATTACCGACACCACAGGGAGCATCCTAAAAGATTCTATGGCGCCCGTTCAAATGGAGGTTAGAATAGATGCCACTAAAAATCAGTCAAACTTATTAAGGGAATCATTAATCAAAGACGGATATGTAAAAGACGGTCAGATTGAAATCGGCTTCGAAAATGGAGTGCTCACCATCAATGGAAAAACCATGGATGCTGCTACTACTGCTAAATACCGTGATCTTTTACCAAAAGGGCAAAGTACTAAATTCCTGTTTAAAGTAAAATAACCGCGTACCCACGCAACCAGAAAAGCCTGAACCCACCCAAACGGTTCGGGCTTTTTTGTGCCAGGTATGGCTTTAACAAAAAATATATATTCAGAATGAAAAAGGCTTTGTAAATTGCTTACGAACAAAATCGTATTTATGCAATCTTCCCCTACTCATAAGCCCACGGAAAGTGAGTTATCGATATTAAAAATCTTATGGGATAAGGGCCAGGCCAGTGTGCGGGAAGTGCATGAAGCCTTAAGTGAGCATAAAATTTCGGGGTACACCACCACATTGAAATTGATGCAAATCATGTTCGAAAAGGGTATTGTTAGCAGAGATGCCAGCAGCAAAGTACATATCTACCGACCCAATATTACCAAAGAAAATACGCAGCAACAGCTGGTGGGTAAAATGATAACTAATTTATTTGGCGGTTCTTCTTCCCAATTGGTTTTACAGGCCCTGGGCAATCATCAGATCAATCACGCAGAACTGGCCGAAATAGAGGCATTGATAGCTCAATTGAAAATGAAATAAGAAAACTTCGATGGACTGGCAAACTATTTTTCAATCGTTAGTTTTTGCTATGGCTGAGTGCTGTTGGATGGCTGCACTTGTTTGGCTTATTATTCAAGTAATGCAAATCCTTTTTCCCCAATCGCCTAAAGAAACCTATTGGCTGTTAGCTGCGGGTGTTACCTTGATTTTTTTCAGCTGGCTGTATTTTCTTGGGGTTCATCTTACACAATCCACCCCCGTATTATCGATTCCGTTATCGGGATTGTTTACATTTTATTCGTTTACTATTTCACCGGTAATTATTGCATCGCTAGCTATTTTATATTTGATGGGATTAGGCATTGGTATGATTCGCTACTTGATTGCTTTGCAGCAAGTTCGTGGATTAAACCAGCATTGGCAAGCACTTCCGGCCGAATGGAACAACCTGTTTCAGGGGCTTCAACAAGAACTTAGATTTACCCGAACCATTCGAGCTGGTATTACTACTTTTTCTACCACTCCCCTAACGTTTGGCTGGTTGCAACCGGTGGTATTATTTCCGGTGGCAGCCATCAATCAACTGAGTATGGCTGAAGCGCGTGCCATTATACTACACGAACTCGCGCATATTCGCAGAAACGATTATTTGCAGGAATCTGTGTTCGGATGGATGGAAATCATCCTCTATTGTAATCCCTTTGCAAGCCCGCTGTTTAAAATGCTTCGGGAGGAAAGAGAGAAAGCTTGTGATGATGCGGTATTGGAACAGGGTGGAGAGAAAATGGCTTATTTAACCGCACTGGGCTGGTGTGCGCGCAATACACACTCAGTACAAGGTGCGTTAGGAGTATCGGGTAAAGATTCACAACTACTCTCTCGAATGAAAAGAATAGCCAATCAACCAAAATCGGGCATCCACTTATCACCCCTGCTTTTGATTGCTGCAATCGCCACTTTATTTTGTGGACTATTATCGTATTCGAATAACAGCCAGCAGGCTTCTATCAACCACATTCCTTTTGCTGGTACGCAAATAAAATTAAACCAACAAACATCCATCGTTGCAACTATCGCCTATGCAACACCTCCTCAAATGCGGGGAGCTCATTCAACTATAAAAACTAAAGCGCCATTCAAAATTGTTGTACCTCCATCTTTCCCTCGTTTAGCAGTGCAACCAATTCCAAATGCACCAACTGAAGTGCTCTCAGCGCCCTCCTTTAATGAATCGAATGAACTGGCAATTATTTCGGTTGTAAACGCTCCCAATAATTATAGAGGGCTTATCAACACCCTGAAGCATCGCTTTCAATCATTTACTGAAATTGAAAGAAAGGAATTGCTTACCCTTGTATTTATGCAACTTAGTAGGGAAGAAAAACAGGAAATACTCAATAACCTACAGTTCCAATATCTTCTAGAAAATAAACCCGCAATAGATAGGGATAGCATTCCATCCGGTTTACCTAACACAAAATGGGATAGCGATTTACCGGTTATCTCACCCATGCTGAGGTTAAAGTTGTTATCCCTTCTTTGGGATGAAGTGAATCGGATTCCTCTATCAGATGCTATTCAATTATTACAGCCGATTATGCAGGATTCTTCGCGGGTAATTATTGAGCAACCTTTTATTCCCAACCTACCCAAATAAAAGTTTTTACCAGAGATTTCGGGGGCACCAGTCGCCGTAACGGTTACCCAGTAAAAATCCAATCATTATTTCGTGGGTACCCCTGCTTACTGTATTCAGGGAGGAAGTTTGTAAATCGTAGGAATAGCCAATATTAATACTGCGATTCAGGTTAACTCCGGCCATTGCAGCAAATCCATCTTGGTAACGATACGAGGCTCCGAGCCAGCACAAATCCTGGTACTGAAACTTTGCATTTAAATCGAATCCCAAGGGAAGCGGATTGATGTATCTGATTAATGCAGAAGGCAACACACTAAAGTCGTCACCCAGCTGCAAACGATAGCCGGCACTGAAAAATATATGGGGAATCAGTTTACCATTTTCGAGGTATACGGTGTTATCGGAAAAAGCAATTTGCTGAGGAATGATTTGTTGAACAGATAACCCCACAAAGTAGTTTGCTGAGTACAACCACAAACCTGCACTCAAATCGGGTTTAATGGTATTGATTAAACCAGAACCTGCCACAGCTGGATCGAGTTGGGTACCTCCAAAATTCAGTTTACTGGCATCCAAACTCATATTAGTGATACCTGCACTAAAGCCAGCCGATAAAGTGGTTTTAGACGAAAGTGGTAAATGGTAAGCATAGGTTCCATAAGCAGCAAAGCGGTTAAGGGGGCCGGTTCTATCGTTTAGCATGGTAAATCCAATGCCATGATGTGGATCGGGAGCCGTATAATCTCTCCAATAAGCTTCTCCCCTTGGGTTACTTCCATTCGGCCGAACAGAGGTAGCCGTAGTTCGCTCGTAATCACTTTTACGCAAGGGACCATGCATCGATATATAAGTAGTTACCGGTGCATCGGGTAACCCTACCCATTGTATGCGGTGGCTGGCTTTTACATCCCAATAATTTTCTATTCCGGCAACAGCTGGGTTGATGATATAATTATTGAGGATATACTGCGTATAGTAAGGACGTTGCTGCGCACGAGATTGCATTGCAAGCAATGATACCATGAGCAGCCCGAAAATTTTACACTTTACCTGCATACTATCTAACAATGGTTACAGATCCTTTCATGATCTCGCGCCCATTTTTTGGGTTGATGATATAATAGTAAGTACCTACCGGCAGCGGGGTTCCTTTAAACTTTCCATCCCAGGGAACACTGTAACCGGTGGTCAAATATACTAGTTGTCCGTATCTATTAAAAATTTGAACCGTGGCTTCTGAATAATATTCCAGATATTTTATGCGCCAAACATCATTTATGCCATCTCCATTGGGCGAAAAGGCATTTGGAATTTCGGGGCCCTTGAGTACGCGAAGGAACACCGTATCAGTTACCGCACAGCCCCCAATTCCGGTAAGCGTAAGCAAATAGGTAATATCATCGGTTGCCGTTGCCAGGGGAATAGCAGCCGTATCACTATTCAAATAGGTATCTGGCGACCATAGATATTGCAAAAAATTACCATATACATAGTCGGGTTTCAGCGGAACGGTTGCGCCGGCCAGTGTTCGGATTTCATTAGGCAAGTCCAATACCGGTAATGGGAAAATGGTTATAGGCAGCGATGCCGTATCACTCACACAACCATCGAAATTTTTCACAAAAAGTTTTACAACGGCAGTACCCGAATCGTTGTAAACCTGTTTCGGATTTTGGATTGCAGAGGTATATCCCTTCCCTAAATTCCAATTCCAATTTTGAATGGCACTGGAATAGCCATTGCTTAGATCGGTAAACTGTATTTGATCATTCGAACAAAACTGCGTATCCGTTGCTGTGAAGGCAGCCTGCGGCGTTGGGAAAACTTGTATCACTTTGCTAACACTGTCTACACAGGTATTTCCTCCCGAATAGGCTTTCATCTTAATGGTATAGCTGGTTGCACTGGGAACCGCAACCGTGGAATATGCCCTGGGGTAAGTTTGTTGAAGACCTGGAAGTAAGGTATCCGTTTGGTTGGCGGGATTGCCGGTATAATCCCATTGTATAGTAAGCCGGGTTATGCCACCAAAGTTAACGGTGGACTTATCCTGCAATACCAGCATACGTTCACTGCAATAAGGTAATGCATTGGCCAGCATAAAGTCTGCCTTAGGGGTAGTACCATTAACCGTAAAGTTTTTGGTAAAAGTATTGGCACATCCCACTGCTGATGTAACCTGCAGGCGAACGATGTAATAGTCTGCCTTATTATAAGTGATGGAGGGTTGAGCAGCCGTGCTGGTTAGGGGTATGGGGCCTGGACTAACAGCAGGGCTAGCGGCATTAAAGTTCCAGAGGTAGGTAAAGCCGGCTGTTCCGTCGGCAATTTTGGTGGTATCGATAAATTTTGCGTTGGCATCATTTAAACAGATGGCCGGAGAAATAAAACCCGGTTCGGGCAGGGGATTAACAATAAAGGGGGCAACCGGACTAAATACTTCACTGGTGCAGCCATTACTTAGCACCACTTGCAGGGTAGGTTTTTTGGGTCCCCAGCTGGTATAGGTGGTTTGCACGGGATCCTGGGTGGTTCTGCTGAAAGTACCGCTGCCATCATCTAAATTCCAAATGCGGGTGCTGATGGTTCCGGAACTAGCGACCGATACATCAGAGAAGTTTACTACACTGTTTACGCAGGCAACAGCAGGCACTACCCAGCCGGCTATTGGGCGATTGGCTACATTAATAGTGCGGGTAAAGGGATCGGATAAACAACCGATATCTGAAATCACCTCCAACGAAGCCTGGTAATTACCGGCGGCGGAGTATAGCGTTGCATAATAACTGCTGTCGTTTTTACTATCCGTAGGTCCGGTTCCCTTATTCCATCTCCAGCGGGTTATTTGTCCCTGCCCAATGGTAGATGTGCTAAAAAGTTTTACTGAGTCGGTAATGCATCCAGAACTCAGTATATTGAATTGCGCAACGGGTTTGCTATATACCCGAATAGGCAGGGAAACCAACTGCGAATTACTGCCACAACCATCTGGGGTTGCGGAAGTGGTATATAAACGGATAGTATCTAAAACGGCAGCCGTATTGGTTTGACCAAATTGATAGGTTATGCCGGTGCTGTAATAGCGGATGGTTTGGCCATTAATAATTACAGTACTATCGGGTGTACCTCCGGTGGGTTGGTTGATAGTGGTTGCGGGACTTATACGGGGTGCTAAAGCGAAATCCCATTGCAGGGAAGTGGGCAAATAATTAAGCGGAACCGAAAAAGTAAAGGGCGTATTGGTGCAGGTAAAAGCCGAATCAATTCGGTTAAAGGGATTTTGAATGGTGGGTTTGGGGGTAAAATCTTTCACGTTGGTTCCCCCATTGTATCCATAAGACTCAACTTTTCCATATCCATAAACTATGGCCGAAAAACTACTATCCGCCAATACTCGGTGAATGGGATTGGTTTGGGAAGAAGTTGTAAGGTCTTCCTGCAGATAGGAATAATTACTTCCCTGAATATCTACAAAACTGGCTATAGGTGCTTTTCCGTCTATTGTAAGGGAGGATTTAAACTTCTTATTAATAATAATATTTACATAATGAAATTCTATGGCGGTTTGATTTAGAGGCACATAACTTTTATGCGCAGAAAAAAAAGTAACATCCTGCAAGGTTTGTTCTACCGGACTCAACATCACCATTTCAGGATCTGCATAACAAGTAGATGGATCTGTGGGGGAGTTGGTACAGCCTGTTTTACAGGTAGTTGATGTGATGTATTGGGCGACCGAGATGGGTTCATCCGAACTGATGATAAGTGGATTAGCTGATGTATAAAAATAAAAATTTCCTGTACTGTTATAGTTGGCTGCTCCCAAGTTAATGTTGTTTCCATTTTCCTGAATGGTAACCTTAGCATTGGCTGATTTCGGAATAATCCGAAATAAGTCGTAATTCCTATTTTTAAAAGGGGCCGTTACAAAGGTTTTCCCCCAAGATTTAGTGGGGAACAATTGCTGAAACAGATTGTCGCCACCGGAAGCTCCGCCGCAATCAAAAGCACTCCAGGTGGAAGCAGAAAAAACGGCAACCGGCCTGCACCCCGAGGTACCGGCAGCTGGTGCCGATGTGATTTTTGTTCCAGTTAAATCTGCCAAAGGAGCACTTTGAAACTGATAGCAGTCCCCCGCATTGGGCAAATTAACCACAATGGGAACCCCCGCTAATTCTCCATTTCTTCCATTTGCGGTGGGCAGGATGGTAATTTGCGTATTGGCCTGAGAAGCGACTACCGCAATTTCTCCCACTCCTGCGCCATTTCCTCCAGCAGCATTAGCAGAGGGCATGGAGGGGGCTATATATTCATTTCCCAATACTTGGGTAGGCAGTGCCAGGGTAGCAGCACTTCTGGCAGAATAAATTATATGGGAGTACACAACCAGGGGATCATTTGATGCAATGCGAATGGCTGATTTACTGCTTACTCCGTTCGATTGTGACTGATAAACCGCCGTATTCAAGCCAAAATACTGTGGACTTGTTCCAGAAACTACGCCTGTGCCTGTTGAGTTCAAGAAAATACGGGTAACCACATTAGCTTGAACACTAAAAGTGAAAGGGGCACCGCCAGCCAGTTCCAGGGTTCCGGTTGTATTTACCGAAGCAGTTATATATAAACCCATTACAGAACTGGTACCATCAACGTGAGCAGGATAGGTCAACCAAAATTCCTTGCCTTTATTGGAAAATTCCTGACTTCTGAGTGGACTAGCCATCAGCAATAACCCCATTCCCCAGCAAAGCAACCGCAACCATTTCATACCGGGGAAAATTTGATTATCAATGTTTTAGAAATATTACAACAATTCATCCTAAAATTACGCCAACCACCTATCATCTCCATCAATTAAAGAGCATAAAATACCCTTATCCGTTGTCTTTTAATAAAGCTTTAGCATTAGGTCCACAGCAAAAAAGCAGGTCTAAAATACTCATGCCCGGTAAAAACCCATTCCGATCTTCAAAAACCTGCTGGTAAACAGGTGTGGAAGGATGGGTTAGGAATAGTCGGGTTTGAAAGATTCCCCTTCCTTCCGCCACCCCCAATTCGAGAGTCTGCTGGTACGAATCGGTTCGTTGAATAAGGGAATCCGGAAAAAGCCAATCTCTGATTTTCCATAAGAGCAATTCGTTCAAGTCGATCAATTTTTCGGGGCGCGATTCCAAAATTTCATATAAAGGATAACTGTAATGTTCGTACCAAGGGGCGCGGCGGTAACAAGACTCAATGGTTCGGATATGTTGGTCCACCCAGTTATCTCGGTAAGCTATTTTAAGAGAATGGATGGGGGCATGTTGGTCGCGCCCATGTACAATCGGAACGGTTAGTAAGAGCGGTCCACCAGCCCCGGCAATATAGGTCCGGTTGCGAAATCCACCCTTTTGCCAGTTTTCGTATTGTTCTATTTGTATATTCGTATAATTACTTGCATTTTTAATCCAATTAATACTTCCAAAGTATTGTATATCAGTTACTAAAGTAATATTTTTATTTAATTCGTTCATTTCAGCAAAAAAGCAGCTTATTGGGAGGATTTATGGCTATTTTAAAGTCTATATTTAATTCAATAAATAATCACAATTATTTGACTATCATTATTTTATTAAAATTAAAGTAAACTAAATAATTTAGACACCTTTTTTTGTCAAAAATTTATGCCTTTCACTAAAGATATTAGCAGTAGGAAAGGTTATATTTAGGAATAAATTACACTCATGGTTCAGTATACCCGCCCCTTCCGGATCTTCGCTTTTCTGCTGCTAACTCTGGTAATCAGCACCCACCTAGCCTGCCATGGACCTCGAGAATTTGAGTTTAGACAGATAGAGGAAATGAAAATAGAGAAGGCCGGTTTTGGTAAATCCGTCCTCGCCCTCCGCATCCAATATTACAATCCCAACCCCTTTCGCGTTAGCCTGAAAAGTATCAAAGCCGATGTTTCGCTGGAGAATAAGTTCCTGGGAACCCTGGTAATGGATACCCTGATTATGGTGCCAGCAAGTGCCGATTTTCGGATTCCGGCCCGGTTAGAGGTGGATATGAAAACCATCTATTCCAGTGGACTATCCGTTCTGCTAAACCGGGATATGCTAGTTTCCGTAAACGGGGTTGCCCGGGTGGGTAAATCAGGCATCTTTACCAATGTTCCTTTCTCGTATGCTGCCAAACAAAAACTCGACTTAACTGGATTTTAATAGTAGGGCTGCACATGACAAGGGGGTGCCCCTTTTTTCTGACCGCCCCCATCAACTGCCCGTTTACAAATGGGGGGCAACAACTTATACGAATCTTCCGTGGCCAGCGACGAATCCGCATCAAAGCCGGCATTATTGATGGCTACCCTGATGTCTTCCGCCGAAGTTCGGTCGGGCCAGAATTGCACCTTAATCTCCCCCTGTAACAACTGAATCTTCCACTGAATCATCGCACTTTCCATATTGGCCTTGTTCACCACTGTCAGGTGCTTCTCTAACCGGGCCGATTTAATAATTACCCACTCCGATTTAGGCTGTTGCGCAGCTGATTTTCCAAGGGAAAAAATCACTACCAATAGAACCCATCCCAATTTATTCATCATAGTATCAATAATTTACACATTCCATTGAGCTGGATTCTCCCGCCATTGTTGCAAAGTAGCCAGCTGATCCGGAGCAACTTGTCCGCTCTCGATGGCTGTTTCAATAAGCGTGCCATACTGCGTAAGCGATCGAAGCGGAACCCCCGCTTTATCAAATGCCTCCTGTGCCAGCGGAAATCCATAATTAAAAATGGAAACCATCCCCACCACTTCTAATCCCGCCTGCCGCAGCACGTCTACCACCTGCAAACTGCTTTTTCCGGTTGAAATCAGATCCTCAATAACCAATACCTGCTGTGCGGGCTCGTAATACCCCTCAATCTGATTCCCCAATCCATGCTCCTTCGGCTTAGGCCGAACATACATAAAAGGCAGTTTCAGCTGATCGGCAGCCATGGCACCCCAGGGAATACCAGCTGTGGCCACCCCGGCCAACACAGCCGCCTGTGGAAAATGCTCGAACACCAAATTGCAGAGCTCACTTTTAATAAAATCCCTCACATAAGGGAACGATAAAATGCGTCGGTTATCGCAATAAATCGGACTCTTCCAGCCACTGGCCCAGGTATAGGGGGCTGTGGGACTTAATTTTACGGCAGCAACCTGTAAAAGTTTTTCTGCTACGGCTTTTTCGTTGGTCATACAGCGAAATTAAGCGCATTTTATGGGCTGTTTATTAGAATATGGAAATTTGTATTCACATTTGAGCTATGAATAATCAACAATTAATAGAGGCAGCGGGTGGACTGGTGTTAAATGAACGAGGTAATTTACTGATGATCTTCCGTAGGGGTAAATGGGACTTACCCAAAGGGAAACGTGATGCAGGAGAAAGTATTGAAACCTGTGCAGTGCGGGAAGTGGAGGAAGAGACCGGATTATCAGGTGTTCAATTGATGAAACCGGTGGGGGAAACGATCCATAGCTATTTGGATCCCTTTACCAACCTGCCCACCCAAAAAACCACCTATTGGTTTATGATGTATGCCTCCTCTCTTCAGCCATTGATTCCCCAAACATCGGAAGACATTACCGAAATTCGTTGGGTTTCGGAAGCTGAAATGCCGGCGTTATTAGAAGAGAGTTATCCTACCATTCGGGAAATTATTGCCAAAGCGGGATTGTTAATAGGCTAATGAAAAATACCGGCACTGTATATCATACTCTTTTAGTCGTTGTAGATGGAACAAAGGGAGAATTTTGAAAAGGCAACATGAGTGCAGGTAACGCATATTTCCCATCATATGACAAAGTTGAATCATTAACTGTCAAGCTAATTAATTCAATAAATGAAAAAGCAAAAGGAGCTTCCACGGATAAAGACAAGATTGAATTGTCTTTTGCAGCTCACTTCAATCTGGTCTCTATACACCCTTTTTATGATGGAAATGGAAGAACTAGTAGGCTGTTATTGAATTTCCTCCAGAAGAAATTTGATCTCCCAATGGCTATTGTTTTTAAGGAAGATAAAAATGAATATTTTACGGCGCTACAGGACGCAAGAAAACTTAATCAGATATCACCTTTTTATGCATTTATGTTTGGCCAGTATTATAAGTTTCTTGACCTCGAGATTGAAGCCTATAAAAAGATAAGCCAGAACAAAGGAAAAACAAAGGGTCTAAGTTTCCTTTTTTAATCCATCAACTAATGTGGAATTTAGAAGTAGTTCAAATAAAGCTACTTAAAGAGGGTCGGTCAATATATTGGCCTAGAAAACTTTAAGCAACCATCCAGATTCATGCCATTTCTCTCCTTTTTCTAAGGGAATATCTTACTTGTTTTTTCGAAAAAATCCGCCAAAATGGAAAATGCTACATCTGTAAATCAATTAGTTATGAAAACCAAACTGCGACATTACACATATTTTTTTGTAAATTCCGATAAAATGATTAAAAGAATAAAACCTACACTTAAATTTAGGGAGGATTATATTCACCTAAATTAATTACGCAATCTGGGGTTTTAGACCTCATTTAGCTTTAATTCGGTGGCCACGGTTAAAAATGGAGGCTCCTAGTAAGGAAGGCTCATCTAAATTTAAAAGTAATACCTATTAATCGATATATACAAACACACTTATTTCTTGAACTTACAAACTAAAAAATGAAAAAAATATTGTTTTCTTTTTTGATTTCAATTTCCTTTTTTTCAAGTGAAATTATTGCTCAAAATGTTGTTGATGATTCTGTTTTTGTTTACTTTTTTAAGAATGTAGTGATTGGAAAAATGATTCCTACTGGGTTAGAGAATATAGTTGCAATTCCAAATTATGCAAGTCGTCCTCCTAATTCATATCATAAGGATTATTTTACTATTGCAGAAAAATATTATCCAAAAATAACTAGAGATTCTCTTATAAAGATAATTGATCAAGGTAAAGTTATAGATCAGGATCCTAAAATCGAGGGATATAATATAAAGGTCTTAAAAGATAAAGGAGATAAATACGACGTTTATAAAAATTCCCATACTATTCCATATACATACCATGTTTTTATCAGTCCTACTCTTTTTTCTCCAGATGGGAACACATGTATTCTATTTGCTTATATCCCAGAGGAAAATGGCTTTACAGTAGAAATAAGTAAGAATGCAGCCGGTAAATGGGGTTCAGATAAAGTAACAATTCATTGGATTGAATAAATTCGAAAGTAATTTATATAATTTTTTTTTAACAAAATCAGTAATAATTATTTAAAAAAACATATATATGAAAAACAATCTTTTTAAAACACTCTTAGGTACTTCGTTTATTTTTCTTGTTTTTATTTTTTATTCATGTGGGAAAAATTATGTGGTAGAGCCTACTGTTAATTCAGGCTTCCTTCTTGAAGCCAAATCATATATCACCTCACTTTCAAATAGTGAAAAATCGCTTCTTAATTTACCTTTCAGTCAATTATCAGAGAATTCCGTTCTAAGAAAATTTGCTCGAATTAGTAAATTGGAAGGCTCTGCTAAATGGGAAAAGGCCAAGGACTATTATCGCAACGGAACAAATTATAGTATAATTCCTGTGGATGAACACTTATATCACCCGAACAGTTCTGCTATTGAATCCAGTCGTTATTTACTATTTTCAAAAAAAGATGGACATAAAATCCAAATGAATATTATTGAAATCTATCGCAATGAAAATACTTCTTTGGGAACGAATGTAGAAACCACAGTCAGAACTTCTGCAGAAAATAGGCTGTTTAATGAACAAAAGAATATACCTGGTTTATCAGCATCTGTTATTTTTTATAATTGTTATTATTTTAACATAGGTAGCTATTCTTTTAACAATGGTTCTTTGGAAAATGTAAATATTGTTTGCAAAAACACATACAAAAAACTAAGCACAAATGGGGAAAGTAAAACATTTTCGGGAAATGTTATTTCACCAAATAATAATGGTCCGATTGCATAATTAAAAGGTGGTCAAGGAAATTGTCAAACCTACTATTTAGTAATGTACTCCTATGATAAATCAACCGGAGAAATCTTGAGTACTAAAATATTGGGAACTGTGACCGAGTGCAATGATGAAAACCCAAATGGCGATCCGGCTAGTTCATCAGATGATAAAACTGCTTCAAATTCCAAATCAAAAAGTATAGAAAATAAACTTACCAATCCTTGCTTGTCAAATCTGCTAAATCGAAAATCAAGTTTACTAAGTGATTATATTTCTTATGCTACTAATAATCATGAAAATTCTACAAAACCAATGTCGTTCACTTATTATGAAGATTTGAACTTAGGTGAAGCCGTTAACGCTCAGTTGGTTAGTCGAGATTCTGCTGATATTAATGGGAATTCTGATCACTTTTATATTGGTGTAAATCAGAAAAAAGTACAAAATTATTCTCAAGAGTATCTTTTTAGAACATATCTGCATGAAGCAATACATGGTGTTCTTTTAAGCAAAGGTACAGAATGGAAAGGCGTTATACAACATAATGAAATGGCATATCAATATCGTAATCTACTTTCCGAAGCCATTCAAGAAGCCTTTCCATCGATAAGTAAAAAAGATGCAGATGCACTAGCGTGGGAGGGGCTATTCTCATCAGAGGCTTATAAAGCGTTGGATGGAGATGAAAAAGATGAAATTGATGCTATTCTTAAACAGTATAGAAATCCTAGAGATATTGATGGAAAGGGGGCACATTGTTAAATTCATATAAGAAAATCCGTTGATAAAATCTTTAGATTTACTTTTAGCACAAACTGAACTACTTAAAACAAAGTTCAGCAAGTGAGTTATCAGTATCCACCTCCGCTTATGTGTATTTTCATATTTATATGATGATGAGGTCAAAATATTATTAAATAAAGATGTCAGCTCCCCTTAAAAAATAAATAGTTTGGTAAAAAAGATTCCAACCACTTTACAAAGATTTTGCCACCAGATCGGGTAAAAACGGAGAAGCATCTCCCCCATTGCGAATAATATCGCGCACAATGGTTGAAGCTACGGATGTGTATTTGGGTTCCCCGGTAAGAAAGACGGTCTCTATTTGATTGTCGAGCGTGCGATTGGCATCGGCAATTGTTTTTTCGTATTCGAAATCGCTCACATAGCGGATACCTCGTAAAATAAAATTAGCGTGAATGGTTTTACAGAAGTGAACGGTTAGTCCTTCATACACCACACTTTCTACGCGGGGTTCATTGGCATAAATATCGGCTACCCATTTCATTCTTTGTTCGGCAGTGAACATGGGGCTTTTAGAAGTATTGATACCGATACCTACATAAATTTTATCGAATAAGGGAAGTGCCCGGTTGATAATATCTACGTGCCCCAGGGTAACGGGGTCGAATGTTCCGGGGAACAGGCAGATTCTTTGCATAACCGGTTGGTTGGATTACCTAACGAAATAAAGCAATTTTTGGGAGAATACCGGATTTATCATCCTTCCACTTCCCTGCCGGCCAGCAGGTACAGAGCGGCCATTCGAACGGCTACCCCATTTTCTACCTGTTGCAGAATAATGGAATGCGGTCCGTCCGCCACATCACTGTCCAGCTCCACTCCCCGGTTAATAGGGCCTGGATGCATAATTACAATTTCTTTATCCAGCTGTTGTAGGGTAGATTGTTTGATACCGTAAGCAATATTATATTCTCGGAGGGAAGAAAACAGGGGTTGATTCTGCCGCTCTAATTGATACGTTGGCCACATCGCACCATTTGAGGGCGCGGAGTAAATTATATTCCACACGCACATCAAGGGCTTCGGCTAAATAAGGCGGAATGAGCGTGGGGGGACCAACCACGGTAACTTCGGCACCCATCTTGCGCAGCAAGTACATATTGCTAAGGGCAACCCGACTGTGCATGATATCTCCGATGATGGCCACTTTTAATCCTTCCAGTTTCCCGAACTTTTCTTGCATAGAAAAGGCATCGAGCAGAGCTTGGGTGGGATGTTCGTTGATGCCATCGCCTGCATTAATGATGGCAGCGGGAATATGTTGTGCCAAAAAATGGGGAGCACCAGAAGCACTGTGGCGCATCACCACCATATCCACCTTCATGCTAAGAATATTGTTTACGGTATCTAGCAGGGTTTCCCCTTTTGCCGCAGAAGATGCCGAAGCAGTAAAGTTCAGCACATCGGCCGATAATCTTTTTTCAGCCAGTTCGAATGAAATACGGGTGCGGGTAGAATTCTCGTAAAACAGGTTAACGATGGTAATATCCCGAAGAGAAGGTACTTTTTTAACCGGACGCTGTAAAACCTCTTTAAACTGAGCTGCGGTGGATAAAATTAATTGAATGTCGCCGGGGGTGAGGTGTTTAATTCCAAGAAGATGTTTGGCAGACAGTTTCATTAAAAAGCAAAGTTACAATATTTTAATTATCCAGCAGTATCACTTCATCATTCCCCTCATTTTCGGTCCACGCAACTTTTACCCGCTGAGAAACGATGGTATCAATCACTTTCCCCGTGTAATCTGGCTGAATGGGCAATTCTCGGCTGAATCGGCGATCTACCAATACGCACAACGACACTCCGGCGGGGCGGCCAAAATCAAGCAAAGCATCCAGGGCAGCCCGAATGGTGCGACCGGTATACAATACATCATCCACCAAAATCACTTTTTTATTTTCTATACCAAAGGGAATATTCGTGGTGTTGGCGATGTGTAAACTCTTGCGCACATCATCGCGGTAAAAAGTGATATCTAATTGTCCGTAAGTTACCCCCTCCCCCGTCAATTGCCGCAACACGTCTACAATTCGGTTGCTGAAAAAAATTCCGCGGGGTTGCAGA
>JAPLEI010000064.1 GCA_026391195.1 Bacteroidota bacterium
ATAATCAATAATAAAAGTACTTCCCCCCAACTTCAGCAGTTTGAAGTGTATTTGTGCCTGACAAATGAGGGTAGCTAATAGCATACCGGCACCTCCACCCAATACACCTAATAATAATCCTTCCAATAAAAAAATATTTCGAATACGGGCTTTTGTGGCGCCCATGGCATGGAGTATGGCGATGTCTTTTTGTTTTTCCAGCACCAGCATGGTTAAGGAACCAATAATATTAAATGCTGCCACCACTAGAATCAGCGTAAGAATCACATAGATGAACCATTTCTCGGTTTTCATCACCCGGTATAATCCCATATTCTGCTGATAGCGGGTTTCAACCAGAAAATCTTTACCAAGAGTTTCTTGCAGCTGTTGCTGAACCGTAGCAGGGTTTCCGGTAATGCGCATTTCAACACCTGAATATTCATCTGGCTGCATGCCTAACATAAACTGCACAAAGGGCAGATTGGCAAACACATACTTGTTATCAAATTCCTGCTGCACCGCAAAAGTTCCGGTTGGTTTTACCGTAAAAGAATGTAACCCTTCTTCCGCAGTTAGGCGTGCTGCCTGTTTATTGGGTAGATACAGTACTGCGGGATATTGATGTTGTTCCACTTCCAGGCCGGCAGCATTCTCTATACCTGCACCCACCACAATAGAAGGATACTCAACCGAACCCAATAAAAACTTACCCCTAATAATATGACTTGGCGTATCAATATTAGTTACAGCAGTATATACACTATCTACTCCCTTTACCGTAACAATCGTTTGAAATGCCCCGTTTAAAACGGCTTTTTCTTCTACTACCCTACTAATCGCTTCTACACCACGAATACCGCGTATGCCCTGTAATTGCAGATTCGACAAGCGCATGATTTTTCCGCGTGCGGGTACCACGCGTATATCGGCATAGAAGTCGTTGTAAAGCCCTTTAACCAAATCTTCAAACCCATTAAAAACACTCAACACAATGATTAAGGAAAGGGCGCCTACCCCAATAGCCAACATACTGATGCGCGAAATCAGATTGATTACACTTACCGATTGACCGGTTC
Organism: Bacteroidota bacterium; assembly: GCA_026391195.1. GTDB lineage: Bacteria > Bacteroidota > Bacteroidia > Chitinophagales > Chitinophagaceae > Sediminibacterium. The sequence continues at coordinate 1,059 of JAPLEI010000064.1, forward strand.
TGAAATATCGCCAGGCAAATAAGAGGTTCACAAAACTGTATTTTGAACAAACACGGGATTAGGATTCGGAAGGATTTTCTTTGGCAGGATTATCAGCTGCAATGCTCTTAAAAATTTCTTCCATTTTAAAAACATAATCCAAGGTATCGTCGCGATATAAATGCAACACAGGAATCCGGCGCAATTGGTGCTTTACGCGCAGTGACAATTCTTTTTTAACTTCCCAGGCCCTGGTTTCGATGGTTTTCATAGCCTGGGCGGGGTTGTTCACCTGAAACAGACTCAGATAAATACGTGCCTCTAGTAAGTCGGGCGTAACTTTCACTGAAGAAATAGACACCATTCCCCCATCCATCATCGAAAGCCCCAAACGCCTGAAAATATCATTGAGGGCTTCCTGTAACACCCCAGCCACTTGTCGCTGCCTTTTACCTTCCGTCATGTTGAAATGATTGATTACGTACAAAAGTACTTACTTTCGGGTGTAAAAGCGGTTTATACATGATGAATCGATTCTCCCGCATTCTCTTTTACCTGCGAAACCAACGCAGGAACATATTGCTTTATGTAATTTTTAACCTTTTCTCCGTATTATTTTCGCTGGTTTCATTGGCTATGCTGGCCCCGTTTCTGCAAATGCTATTCGATCCCAATCCTGTACAACCGATTAAACCCATCCTGCAATTTTCCGCTTCCGGCATTAGTGGTTTACTCGATTGGCTAAAATATTATATCGGCCTATTAATTCAGGAGCACGGCAAAGTATATGCGCTGGGGGCTATCTGTTTGGCGATTATCAGTTCAATATTTTTTAAAAATTTATTTACGTATCTATCCTTCCGGGTATTGGCACCCATGCGCAATTATGTGATGACCAAATTGCGGGCCGACCTGTATGCGAAATTATTAGAGTTACCGATGGGGTTTTTTACTGAGCAAAGGAAGGGAGATATTATCAGCCGCATGAGCAATGATGCCAATGAGGTAGAGTGGAGTGTGATGAGCACGTTAGAAGGTTTGATCCGCGAGCCCATGACCATATTGATTATTCTGATTGCACTGATATATACCAGTCCTGCCCTCTCGCTGTTTTTATTGGTGTTACTTCCCATTACCGGCTTTATCATTGGCCGGGTGAGCCGTTCCTTAAAAAAGCAATCAACCGTTTCACAAGAAACACAGGGTAGTTTGTTATCGATTCTGGATGAAACCCTGGGCGGATTGCGCGTTATTAAAGCGTTTAATGCAGAATCCTTTTTGCGGAATAAATTTTTTGAAACCAACAACCATTTGAATGAGGTAAGAAATAAAATGAATTTTCGAAAAGATCTCGCCTCCCCCTTATCCGAATTTTTAGGGGTAGCCGTATTAACCTGTATCCTATGGTTTGGTGGCAGGCTGGTGCTGGGGGAACAATCTGGACTAAGCTCGGCCAGTTTTATTACCTATATTGTTTTCTTCACGCAAATCATTAATCCGGCCAAAGCCCTGTCTACCGCATTTTACAATGCCCAACGCGGCAGTGCAGCCATTCAGCGTATTGAAGAAATATTACAAGCACCCGTTACAGTTACCGATGCGCCAGGCGCTGCTGATTTACAACATTTTGAAAAAGGCATCACTTTTCAAAATGTATCTTTTGCCTATAACGATAAGCTGGTACTAAAAAACATCAACCTCTATATAGAAAAAGGTAAAACCGTAGCACTGGTGGGCTCGTCTGGAGCGGGAAAGAGTTCACTGGCAGATCTGGTTCCGCGATTTCATGATGTTACCAGTGGAGAGCTATTAATTGATGGGGTAAATATAAAATCCTATACACAACAATCTGTTCGCAAGATGATGGGCATTGTTACACAGGAACCCATTTTATTTAATGACACCATCGCCCGAAATATTGCCCTAGGTACCGAAGTATCCGATGAAAAAGATATTGAACAGGCAGCCCGAATAGCCAATGCCTGGAGCTTTATACAGCAAAAAGAAAATAGCTTACACGAAAATATTGGCGATCGCGGTAATAAACTAAGTGGTGGAGAAAAGCAGCGACTGACCATTGCCAGGGCTGTATTAAAAAATCCTCCGATTCTTATTTTAGACGAAGCCACTTCATCACTGGATACAGAAAGCGAAAGAAGTGTGCAGGAAGCCATCAATAATATGATGAAAAACCGAACATCACTCGTGATAGCACATCGCCTAAGCACCATTCGGCATGCAGACGAAATAATAGTATTACACCAAGGGGAAATAACAGAAAGAGGCACACACGATCAGTTGATGGCAATCAACGGACAATACGCCAAGCTGATCAATATGCAGGCTTTCAGCTAATTATCAATTAATCAGCAGATGGCTTTACCAAACCCAATTTAGCTTCTAGGGATAGGGTAGCATGAGGCACTGCGCGCAATCTGGCTTTATCTATCAGTTTACCGGTTACCCTGCAAACGCCATAAGTTTTATTTTCAATACGCATGGAGGCTTTTTCTAGGTGATCGATATACGTAATCTGACGACTTGCCATCTGACCTAACTGCTCTCTTTCCATGCTTACGCTTCCATCTTCCATCGTCATGTAACGGGCATCGTCGTTATCCCCTCCCATTTCATCTTTGCGGGTAATCAAGCCTTGCAGGTAGCTAAGCTCTTTGCGGGCAGTTTCTAGTTTACGGGCAATCAACTCTCGGAATTCGTTCAAATCGGCATCACTGTATCTTACCAATGATACCCCGCTGGTTTTAGACACATCTGTTCTCTTTTCCATTTGGGTATAGCCTGGCTGATAGGGAACACTGGTTTTGGTAGTTATTTTGGGAACCTTTACATCTTTAATGGGTTCGGGTTGTTTTTTTACTGGTTTAACGGGTGGAGCAGGGGGTAATTTCACCTCAGGTTTTGGTTTTGTAGCAGGAGCCGCCGGAGCGGGTGCTGGTTTAGCTACCGGTTTAGGTGCAATCACTGCTACCTTAGTGGCGGGTTTGGCCACGGTAGCTTTTGAAATCGGTTGGGCAACAGGCTTAGCTGGAGCAATCGGATTTTTTACCGGAGCTACTTGCTTTGCAGGGGCAGCCTTTGGCGGGGCAGCAACCGGCTTTTTAGCAGGAGCCACATTTTTAGCCACAGGAGCCGCTTTTTTTACAGGAGCCGCTTTTTTTACAGGAGCTGCTTTCTTTGCAGGAGCTGCTTTCTTTGCAGGAGCTGCTTTTTTTGCTGGCACTACTTTTTTTGCTGGCACTACTTTTTTTGCAGGGGCGGCTTTTTTAGCAGGTGCTGCTTTTTTAGCAGGTGCTGCTTTTTTGGCAGGGGCCGCTTTTTTGGCAGGGGCTGCTTTTTTTACAGGGGCTGACTTCTTGGGTGCAGGTTTTTTAGTTGGCATGGCTACTATCCTTTTTTAATTACGTCCACTTTCAGCAATTCCTCATTAATATCAACTTCCGTGCCTCCTTCTAACTCGGGCACCCAATCAATAGAATCTGCTAAAATTTCGCGGCAAATATAGTCGTTATAGTTAATAATAGCTTGCATCAGCTGCTCACACTGCTGAACTTTTAATAAAATTCGGTCAGTAAGCGCCAATCCCATGTCTTTCCGGATGTTTTGCACCCGATTCACCAACTCCCGCGCATCCCCTTCCTGCTGTAATTCGGGGGTTATCTGAATATCCAGGGCTACCGTTAGTCCATTTTTTACGGCAACCGTCCATCCCGGAATATCTTCCGCCAGCACATCCACCTCCGCCAATTGTATGGTAATCGGCTCATTATCAACCACAAACGAAAAAGTTCCTTCTTTTTCTAATTGGGCAATTTCCTGCGCGCTCATCGCCGAAATGAGGTTTCCGGCCGCTTTCATGCGCTGCCCCAACCTCGCACCCAACAATTTGAAGTTCGGTTTTAGCTTTTTACTAATTATTCCCTCCGAATCTGTTATATATTCTATTTTCTTAATGTTTACTTCAGCCTGTATCAGATGTTCAATTTTCTCTAATTGTTGTTTCATTTCCGGATTCAGCACTGGAATCATCATTTTCTGCAGCGGCTGACGCACTTTGATACTCACTTTTTTGCGGAGCGACAATCCCAAAGAACTAACCTCCTGTGCCAGTTGCATGCGCTCCTCTAATTGGCGATCAATCACCTGCGCATCGGAAACAGGATAACGCGCATGGTGCACCGAACTGTGTGGCAGGCGACCCGTAATCGTATTCAGCCGGCGGAAAACCGCATCGCTAAAGAAGGGCGATATCGGTGCCATCAGTCTTACCAAGGTTTCTAAACACTCATATAAAGTTTGATAGGCGCAGATTTTATCATGCTCATATTCCCCTTTCCAGAATCTTCTTCTGCAGAGGCGCACATACCAGTTACTCAGTTGCTCATCTAAAAAGGTTTCCATATACCTGCCGGCTACCGTAGGCTCGTACTCATCCATCGCCTGTGTAACCTGTTGGATAAGGGTATGCAGCGAAGAAATGATCCAGCGATCAATCTCGGGGCGCTCAGCAACCGGAATATAGGCTTCGCGGAAGGTGAATCCATCCACATTGGCATAAAGAATAAAAAACTGATAGGTATTGTAAAGGGTACCAAAAAACTTGCGCTGCACTTCCTGGATACCTGCTAAATCAAATTTCAGGTTATCCCAGGGGGAGGCATTGGTAATTAAATACCAGCGCGTAGCATCCGCTCCGTATTGATGTATGGTTTCGAATGGATTTACTACATTACCCAGCCGCTTGCTCATTTTGTTGCCATTCTTATCCAACACCAATCCATTACTCACTACGGTTTTATAAGCTACTTTGTCGAACAACATCACCCCCAAAGCGTGTAAGGTATAAAACCAGCCACGGGTTTGATCTACGCCTTCTGCAATAAAATCGGCAGGAAACGCTTCCCCCGAATCTATCAGTGCCTTATTTTCGAAAGGATAGTGCCACTGGGCATAGGGCATGGCACCGCTATCAAACCACACATCTATCAAATCGGGCAGGCGACGCATGGGCTCACCTTTACTGCTTACCAATACAATCTCATCCACATAAGGCTTGTGCAGGTCTAAATTTTCTACAGAAGCAACCCCCTTATTTACATCAACACCCAACACCTCATTGGCTTTTTGAATGCCGTTCATCAATTCTTCCACCGAACCGATGCAGATTTCTTCCAACCCATCGGCTGTGCGCCAGATAGGGAGTGGGGTTCCCCAGTATCGACTACGACTTAAGTTCCAGTCCACCATATTCTCCAGCCAATTGCCAAATCGGCCCTCGCCAGTAGAAGCTGGTTTCCATTGAATGGTTTTATTCAGCTCTACCATACGGTCTTTTACCGCGGTAGTTCTAATAAACCAGGCATCCAGGGGATAATACAAAATCGGTTTATCGGTTCTCCAACAGTGCGGATAACTATGCTCGTATTTCTCTACTTTAAACGCCCGGTTTTCTTTCTTCAGCTGCACGCTGATATCAATATTCACGTCCACCCATTGGGCATCGTCTTTATAATTTTTCACATACCGCCCCGAATAGGTTCCCATGCCCTCCACAAATTTTCCTTGACGGTCTACCAACGTAAGTATACCAATGCCATAGCGGGAGCCCACTTTATAGTCATCAGCACCAAATGCAGGGGCTGTATGCACAATACCCGTTCCATCTTCGGTAGTTACAAAGTCGGCCGTTAACACACGGAAAGGATCTGCTTCTGGGGTAATGGCTTTAATTTTTTCGAGGCTATTGGCTTCCAGTGGTATCAATTGCTCGTAGCGCAACCCTTCTAACTCGCTGCCCTTACAGGTGGCCAGTATTTCCCAGGGGATAATGGAAGAAGTTTCATTGTAGGCAGTAAAATCGGCCTTTTCACCCTCGGGCTTACAATATTTATGCAGCAGGTTTTTGGCAACAATAATATTTACGGGGATATGGGTATAGGGGTTGAAGGTTCTCACCAGCACATATTCTATAGAAGGCCCCACCGTTAAACCCAAATTTGATGGCAGCGTCCACGGGGTGGTGGTCCAGGCCATCAAGTAAATATCCGGAGAAGACAAATGGGTACTGCTATCGCTGAGCGATTGAAATAAGAACTGCGAAGCCTCCGTTTGGCTAAGTTGAAACATGGCTACCACACTGGTATCCTTCACATTTTTATAGGTGCCGGGCTGATTGAGTTCGTGCGAGCTGAGTCCGGTACCTGCAGCAGGAGAGTAAGGTTGGATGCTTACGCTCTGATAGAGAAAGCCTTTCTGATACAGTTGCTTCAATATCCACCAAAGGGTTTCGATGTAATTATTCTCGAAAGTGATATACGGATGATCAAGATCTACCCAATACCCCATTTCTTGGGTCAGTTGGTCCCACTGATCTTTAAAGCGCAGCACTGCTTTCCGGCATTGTAGGTTATATTCTTCAACCGAGATGGTTTTGCCGATATCTTCTTTGGTGATGCCCAGTTCTTTTTCTACCCCCAGTTCAACGGGTAATCCATGGGTATCCCAGCCGCCCTTGCGTTTTACCTGAAAACCCTGCATGGTTTTGTAGCGACAAACAAGGTCTTTCAGGGTGCGGGAGATAACGTGGTGAATACCGGGCATGCCATTGGCGCTGGGTGGACCCTCATAAAACACAAAATGGGGTTGCCCTTCCCGAAGGGTTATACTTTCTTCAAAAGTGTTCTCTTGTTTCCAGGCAGCCAACATTTCCTGCTCGATGGCGGGGAGGTGGAGACCTGTAAATTCAGCATATTTTCCGTTCATAACCTTAGAACACTTTCCGGGACGGGCAAATTAGGCGCCCTCCCCATTATAAAGTGGGCAAAGGTACTAAAAAGAGCCGTTGCTTGGGAGGGTGATTTCGGGGGGTTTTTTTGGGGGGGGGCATTTGCAGGTTTTGACTGATTCTAAAACGAAAAAAAACCGATTGGACGTGGATATTTAGTAAATTAGAACGGAAGTAAGCAAAGACGGAAAATAGTTTTTTCCATCAACCCATTTTCATACTGTAATTTTAAATACTCGTCATTTTGTAACACGCTCTCATGAAAAGAATTTTCAAAATCCTTGCTTTATTACTAATTACTGTAGTCACAATATGTGGTTACTCTTTCCTGACCGACAAAACATATTATACAAAATGGGAGATTTCTAGAGACAAATCCGATACATCGCAAATTTCGTGGGCTAAGTTCGAATAGACAAATGACACACTATTTGGAAAATATTATCAGAAAGCGTTCATGAATATACCCTGTAAAGTTGAAGGTCTTCCCTATAATTTCACATTCCAATTCGACTTGGGTTTTGATTCAACCGGAGTTTACGAAAATAGTTTTAGCGCGTTCTACAAAAAATATCCTGCCATTCAAAATAAAATCTCTCGACTTAGAAGCCCTTTACAATTCTGGTTCAATAAAAAAACTTTTAAGAATTTAAATCTTCAGTTTGGCCAATACAAAGCAACTAACAAGTTTAGTTATATATTCAGCAATTTCGGAGACAAACTAAATCTCGATGAAAAAACTCTAAATGACACCTTTCATTTGGGTACAATTGGGGCAGATATATTCCAAAACAAAGTATTAATTATCGATTATCCCAATCAACAATTTGCTATTTGCGACAATGTTCCCGAAAGATATAAACAATACTTAACAGACATTGAACTTGATTTACAGGGCCTAGTATTGCTTCCTATGCAATTAAAAGGTAAAAAATACAAGTTAATATTTGATACTGGCTTTAGTCTTTTCCCACTACTTGTAACAGTCGACAAAATAAACAACTTTGCAACGCTACCTCCCAGTGATACAATTAAAGGTTATGCTTGGGGCAAGCAATTTACAGCAATAGGCAGACCCTTAAATGACAGTTTTGTAATTGCAAATCAAATTTTTTATAAAACAACAGTTTATGCAGATTATAGAAAAGAATATAGAACTAACAAATATGATGCTATAACAGGAAATATTTTGTTTTGGGACAAGACAATTATAATTGACTTTAAGAACAAGAAATTTGGAGTTCAATAAAAACAAATGATCAACCGCATTTTGAGAAAAAATGCAGAAAAATTACAACTAAAATTAAATAGCATGAAAATACTTTCAGCAAATTATATAGATGATTATAAGGTCCAATTAATATTCGATGATAAAAAAAAGAATGTAATTAATTTTTTGCCCGTATTGAAAAAGAATTCCGTTTGCAAAAAATATCTAGATATTACCAAATTTAAAAAATTCAAATTAGATCAAGGGTATATAGTATGGGGGAAAAATTGGGATATGATTTTCACAATAGAAAGTTTATATAATAACACTTTAAATTAGACAACTTTTATATTTCGTATAAAAATAACAAACCCGATAAAAATTAGAGGTATTAGAAGACTTCATTTTAAAACTGATGATACATTCGGAAAAAGTTTTTGAAAAAATGGGTGAGTTTCAAAAGAAAACTTGGTATCAGATTTATTTACACGAAAAACTATGTGATACAATGGCTAGTCAGGATACATGGAGACCGAAAATTGAGAAACAAGTAAAATTCACAGAAATTAATACTGTCCATAATGAAAAATAAATCAACAGTACTTAATGTGGACTTTATTGGCGGACAAGGACCGTTAACTAAAAGTGAAGAACAAGCAATTAGCAAATATATTAAAGCACAAAAATTATTGAAAAGTAAAAAAGAAGTTCGCAAGACAAAAACAACAGTAAAAACAAAAGTTTCTGCATAACACGAACAATTATGAACTGCGGGAAAATCTGCCATCCGCTAGCAGCAGCTAAAAGAAATTAGCAGAAGCCACAAACAAAGTACTTGACCAATCAGCATTGCCCTTTACTCCTTCCAATCTAAGTATGTCTATATCTGTAATACACCGAACCCACCATCCGTTTTTTCACGGAAATCATATCCGTGAAAAAACGGTAATGGCCTTTATTTACTGGAAGGAAGTGGTGCCGTTCGGCTGATAGGTGTACTGAAACTTATACAACAAAGTAGTAGGCACCATGCCTACAAAGGGCGCATAATCAACCGATAGCAACTGCAACTTTGCGTACCTCAATCCATCGGCTGTTTTAAAAATAAAAACCTTTCCGGCTTTGGGACTAAGACTGCGGCTAACCGAATTATAATCGTACCAGCTGCCATCTTTTATAGCAAGCCGAGTGGCCGTAGTATCGTAACTGTAGCCGGTGGTGGGGGCACTGGTGATGGACGAATAAATACCATCCTGCATAATTACCCCTGCATTGCCCGGACCGCTTGCATTACTATTCACTAGAAACTTGGTGAAGCGTAGCGCAAAATCCCATTTACCCGTAGCAGAATCTGCACTGGATACACCAGTACTATCTTTAAAACTAAAAAAACGGAAATTAGTCGCTGTACTAAATGGAACCGATAAGGTTTGGGTTGCGGTTACAGGAGGTACCACGGGGGTAACTTCATCTTTTTTACAACTAGTAAACAAAAAGATAGACACAACTGCGAATGCGGAAAAGGAGGAAATTGTTTTCATATTGATTGCTTTATTTTTTTACAAGAGAATTGGAAAGATTGAATTGCAGTGAAATAAAAAATTGTCTCCCCGGTAACTGAGGCTGCTGAATAGGCTGCGTATAGTTGAGCAGATTCTCTATGCCTGCCTGCACAGAAAACTGTTGGGTAATGTTTTTGGCAGCCGACAGATTTACTAGGGAAAAACCGGAAGTCATTTCACGGGCATCATCTATTACCTGGTTGCCATTAACATCCATCCATCCGTAGGCACCCCGATACACCACCCGGAGAAAAGCATACCAGCCTTGGGATTGATTTTCGTACATCAGTTTCCCGTTAGCGATGTGTTTCGACCGATTGGCCAATCCTACATACTGATCAGCCGTTAGCAAACTGGTTTCATAGGTTTGTGGATCTCTGCGATAAACTTTTTGTTGTTGGATTGCTTCCAGCACATCCCGGTCTTTGGCAATCAGGTATTGATACCCTGCCGATATTTTCCAATGTTCATTTAACTGATACTGATATTCTATCTCAGCACCCTGCGTATAAATTCTTCCGGCATTCCGATAGCTATAGATAGGCAGACCATTACTACGAGTAAAGGGTAGTGAAAAAACATCTATCAGGTTATTCACTTCATTATGAAACAACCCTACTGATACATTCCATTGTTGTGCTTTATACACCGCTCCGAGGTGAAATCCATTGCCATACTCAGGCAATAAATTGCGCGGAGTAAGAAAAGGAGTAATATCGGCGCCGCTTTGCAGTAATCCCTGTTGTTGCATTCGAATTAATTCTGGCGCCAGCGATTGAACGCCCAACAAGGAATATCCAATTTGTGGATTGCTGAAATTCAAATAGAGGTGACGAAAATCCGGTGCTTTAAATCCGCCGCCGGCATTGGCTGTAAATTTCCAATGTTCGGTAGGCTGCCAGGCAATTGAAATGCGTGGACTCACCCGGGCAGCAAAATCTTCGCGCTTATCTATTCTGGCACCTGCAATCAGGGTAATGTGCTGCGCCGGCAATTTCCATTCTTCTTGCAAAAAAGAATACCAGGTTCGCAGCGATTGGTTGCCTGCATATCGGGTGGCAGTTACCTGATCTGCCATATAGCCCGCACCAGCTACCAATACCCCACTTATAAACTTTGGCACTTGTAACTGTATCTCTTGCTTAAAAAGTCGCTGACTAAAATTATTTTCATCAAAACGAGCACCTGTTTTTTCTAAATCAACAAATGCGTTGTTTTGATATTGATTAAAAAAAGAACGGAAGTACAAACGGGCAGCTCCTGCAAATTGATACCGCCATTGCAAAAATGCCGATGCTTCTTTTTCGGTAGTATTGCCTGATACAATTTCGGGGAACCCCTGCGATTGTATTTGATACCGATTTTTCTGCGTCTGTTGATTGAACCTATAAGATACCTGCAGTTGACTCCGAGAAGAAAAATCTTGCACTATCCGTAGGTTTCCACTTTGAATCCGATAAGGGTCTTGCGTATTGCCATAAATATTGGGATCCAGATCATATCCGCCGGTGGAATACTGATGTAAAAAGCCTCGGATACCGGTTTGCTTCCATTGATTACTATAAGATACCGATGCACTACTTGTTTGGCGAGAGGCATGATAAGCCTGTATATCTAGCGAAGGATGTGGCGATTTTTGGGTGATGATATTCACCACGCCAGCCATAGCCTCACTCCCATATAAACTGGAGGATGGGCCCTTTACAATTTCAACCTGCTGAATATTTCCAGTAGTGATGCGCCCTAAATTCAAGATACCGGCATTGCGACCAATCAGGGGCTCACCATCTAGCATAATTAGGGTATAGGCCGGATCTAACCCCATCATTTGTATCCCCTGCCCAAATGGATTAGGATAACCATTTAAGGAACTCCCCAGCGGGGCATTCACTACTGCCAATCCGGTTTGCTCCTGCAACACATCCTGCAATCGAAGTAATCCGGATTGCCTGATCTGCTTGGCAGAAACAAAGGTTACTGGAACAGCTACATTACTCAGCTTACCAGAAATGCGGGTGGCAGTTACTATTAAGGGGTCACTGCTGCCAAACAGGGTATCGCGTACCTGGGTAGTTTGCGCACGCAGACTACTCATCGCGAAAAAAAATAGAACAACCAGGGCCCTCCTCCGCATAGAAATCTTTTAGGTGCAAAGGTTTCACAAACCGTTGCTGTTAATTGCCATACAATTGTAAAAAGTGAATTTGCAAGCAAAAAATGACGCTGTTATGACAAATGTAACCTGATGAAAATATCCCGATGTGTGCTTACCTTTAGTGCATGGATTTGACCTTGTTTTCGGCGCAACCTTACGATCATATTTATTTTACCCCGGCGGCTGAAAAAGCTGGCATTGCTATTCGGTACGAAGAAATGCCGTTGAATGAAACCACCGCCGCATTGGTTACAGAAACACAGGCAGTTTGTGTGTTTGTAAATGATCAGGTAAACGAAAAAGTTTGTGCACAATTGGCAGCAGCAGGGGTTCGCATCATTGCCTTACGCTGTGCAGGTTTTAACAATGTAAACCTAGAGGCAGCTAAAAAATATCAACTAAGAGTTTGTCGTGTACCTGCCTATTCGCCCGAATCGGTAGCAGAACATGCTGTAGCCATGATTCTTACCCTTAATCGAAAAACCCATAAAGCCTATAATCGGGTGCGTGAACAGAATTACTCAATAAATGGATTACTCGGCTTTAACTTATTTGGTAAAACTGTGGGGGTGGTAGGTACCGGAAATATTGGCGCCTGTTTTTGCAAAATCATGCTGGGCTTCGGATGTCGTGTAATTGCCTACGATATTGCCAAAAATCTTGAACTGGAAAAAACAGGGGTGCAATATGTTCCCCTAGAAGAAG
>JAPLEI010000155.1 GCA_026391195.1 Bacteroidota bacterium
GATGAATTTTTACACCAGAGTTTTTCGTATCCGGTGTATGTGCATCTGAAAGGATCCGATTTATATAGACACCGTAATTCCGGCACCTATCAGCGAATGCACTTTCATGATCATGCCGAAGAATATGCATGCTTATTCGAACCCTATACGGCAGTAGCTGATATACTAATGAATGGCATATACTGGGATGAAACTGTACCCCGACTTTTTTCAATGCAATCTTTGCAGCAACCCGATTTTAGGATGTTTACCATGGCTGATATCACCGACGATAAAGGAGGTAGTGTTCCTTGTAATCTGGGAGATGCACCTTCACAGGCACCTGTTTATGGGGTTGATAGATTTAGCGGTAAACAAACCGAGCCCTATTTACCCGGAAGCGTAGATGTGATGGCCGTAGGAAATTTACCCAACGAACTTCCCAGAGATGCTAGTCGTTACTTTGGCGAACAATTGATAAAATATGTATTCCAAGATTTAATCAGCGGAGGATCGCCGATTCTGGAAGGCGCTACCATGCTATCAGAAGGAAAACTAACCCAGCCTTTTGAATATTTGCATGCTTATGCCTATGGCCAATCAGCCGGCAAAAGCTAAATAATAATCCGATAAAAGTGCTCGCATACCCGCACTATATTCTTCCGATTCCCGGATATACAAAATCTCAGTTTCAACAACTAAGTCATCCCTTTTACTAAATAGTAAACAACACCGAAAAGGGGATACGGCTGCACGCTGGCTTACCAGGAGTTGTTTCTCTACATGCCAACCGGATTGTTGCGCCAGTTGGATAGCGTAGGTTCGTCTATGTTCTGGCAGTAAAACAGCCCATTTTCCGGAGGCTTTTATCAATCGGTGGATGCTACTAATCAATGCTTCCAGTTTCAATTCCTTGCTGTGTAATGCAATATCTCGTTGCTCATTTCCAGAAGGTAAATCATTATCGTAAAATGGGGGATTGCTGATGATATAATCAAAGGAAACATCAACCGAGTAATCTCTTACATCAGCCTGTATCACTTCTAGTCGCTTTTGCCAGGGAGATTGTTGAAAATTGCCAGCTGCCTCTAACGCCGCTGCTTCATCCAGTTCAATGGCAGTTATTTGTAATTGATTTTTTTGCGCAACCAGTAATGATAATAGTCCTGTTCCCGTTCCTATATCCAACAGATTTCCGGTACAATCTTGTAACTGCTTGGCCATCCAAGCACCAAAAATGCAGGCATCGGTACAAACCTTCATAGCGGAATTTCCCTGTTGTACCCGAAACTGCTGAAACTGAAAATAATCGTTGGGCATAGATACGTGGCTAGCACATTAATTAATCAGCTCACCTTGTTTTTTGATGTGTTGCAGCGCATCTAATAATGCTTCTAAATTATCCTTTGTATTAAAAGCCTGTATGGAATAACGCAGATATATATCCGCTTCCTGCCGCATCACGGGAACTTCAATGTGATACTCCGTAAACAATTTCCTTTGCAATTGCTCAGGTTGCGGGGTTCGAAGGGGGATACTCACCATTTGTCCAAGCCATTGATTATCCAGCGGACTCAAGGGTTTTGTTCCCAAACAATCGTAGAATTTGGGGGCATAGTCTACCACCATTTGATGACAAATTTGCGATTGCTCTTTCCAATTATATTGATGCATGAATTCTATGCAGGCAGGTACTGTAAGGAATGCCGAAAAATCGCGGGTGCCAATCATTTGATTATAATCTAACAATATATTTCCCGAAGGATGTAAAGCCTCATATCCCCAACTTACAATCAGCGGCTCAGCTAAAATTGATCTGCTTTTTTTGTTTACATATAAAAAGCTGCAACCTTTGGGAGCCATCATCCATTTATGACAAGCACCTGTGTAATAATCGGGTTGCAGTTGTTCAATAGAAAGAGGCACATGAGCAGGTGCATGAGCCCCATCCACAATAGTTATTAATCCCAACTCCCTGGCTCTTTGCACGATGGGTTCTACCGGAAGAATCAGGCCGGTGGAACTGGTAATATGACTGATAAATATTGCTTTTGTGTTTGGGGTTAGTCCTTTAAAAAACGCTTCCGTAAATGCTTCGGCGGTAGTTACGGGTAGGGGAATGTGTTGGCGCTTATAAATTGCCCCAGCTTTTTTACAATAGAGATTCCAGGTTCTGTCGCAGGCCCCATATTCTATATTCGTGGTGAGTATTTCATCGCCCGGTTGCAGAGAAATGTTTTTAGCAATTAGATTAATGGCAAAAGAAGGATTGGTAATATATACCAGGTCATCTTTATCGGCAACATCGAGGTATTCAGCTAATTTTTGCCGACTATTGGCCAAAAAACCCACCCCATCGAATGCTATCATCTGCACTGGCTCCCACTCGAGTTGGCGTTGCCAGTACTGATAATTTTCAAAAATGGGTGCAGGACAAGCACCAAATGAACCAAAGTTTAAAAAATGGATATCGGGGTTTATTAAAAACAAATCCTTGAAATTGGGCATGGAAAAATTTTGAGGTAAGTTACCAAAATATAAGCATTGGCATAAAAAAAGCTGCCACATAACTGCGGCAGCTTTTTTATGCATTGAGTTATTTTTATTCTGCCGTTAAAGTTGCCTGCAGGTATTCTTTGTTGAGGCGGGCAATATTGGCAATGGAAATTTCTTTGGGGCAAGTAGCTTCACAGGCACCGGTGTTGGTGTAGGCTCCGAATCCTTCTTTATCCATTTGTGCAACCATGTTTACCACACGACTGCTTCTTTCGGGATCTCCTTGTGGAAGCAAGGCCAGGTGCGAAACTTTGGCACTGAGGAATAACATCGCACTGCTGTTTTTACAGGCAGCTACACAGGCTCCACAACCAATACACATGGCAGCTGCAAAAGCCTGATCGGCATGGTCTTTTGGAACAGGCAGCGAATTACCATCAACTGCGTTACCTGTGTTTACGCTGATATATCCTCCAGCCTGGATTATGCGGTCAAAAGCACTGCGATCTACCATCAGA
>JAPLEI010000036.1 GCA_026391195.1 Bacteroidota bacterium
GTAAGCACCAACACCACCAGTACCGACTACTTTGAAGCCGATGTACAAACCGTGCAGGATTATTATGCATTCGGCATGCAAATGCCCGGTAGAAAATTGAGTGGGGGGTATCGGTATGGGTTTAATGGAATGGAGAATGATAATGAAGTAAAAGGCGAGGGGAATCAGCAGGATTATGGGATGCGGATTTATGACCCACGATTAGGCAAATTTTTAAGCGTTGATTTACTTACAAGAAAATATCCAATGCTCTCACCTTTTCAATATGCTTCTAATCGCCCTATTGATGGAATTGATTTAGACGGATTGGAATATCTTCCTTACACAAAGTCTATGTATCAGTTACTATATTCCACTACAACTTCAACATATACATTAGGAAGTGGTAAACAACAAACTGTAACAACTGAAAATGTTGTAGTAAACAAAGTGTATGCAAATATTCCTGCTGCATTACAAGACTCAAAAATAAATAGCTTTAAGTATGTATCTGGCGGCCCTGTAACAGCATGGGGTAGAGATTGGGATACTGACAAGGATGGTGCAGTTGTTTATCAATCAGGCAAATATTATCAAAAAGGGCCTAAGTTTTATGGTATGGCAGATGGAGGACAAGACCCAGAGCCAACAGCTTCAACAAGTGGAATGGGTGGACGTGCAGTCAATTCCGCAAGAAATAATGTTGCCAATACTCTCGCAGGTGCTTTAGGTGAAGAAGGGGTAGGTGTTATAGCCAATCAGGTTAATAAAAAAATATGGAATGCTTTAGGTAAAGAACAAGAATTGCGGAAAGGATTTTATAATGCAACTAATATGGTTGATGCTTATAGGTCAAAAAATCTTATTGGGGATAAATCTCTTCTTAATGCTTCAGGCCGCACAAGTCTTATCAATTTTCTAACTGATGGATCTTTAGACACCGATTTTGCCGATGGATTAAAGGATGGGTTTATTAACGACCATAGTAGTGTTTGGGCTAATTATAGTTTAATGCGTCGAAATGTTTACGGCAATGCCTTGAAGGTTGCTTATACTGGTTTACAAATTATGCAGCAGCAGGGAATTGAGATAAGAGCAGAAACTATATCAGGAGTACAAGGCACATTACAGAAATATAAAGCAAATGGAGGTGGTAGAGAATACGACAACATAAATCAATTTTCAAAACATAAAAAATGATAAAAAAGATATTTTTTTTTCTCATAGCAATTGCATTTTTTGGCAATTGTAATACAGTAACTCAGGCCGATAAAAGAAAGGAAACTATAACTGACTTTATTACTGCTGTTAAATCTAATGACACAAATAAATTATATAAAATCATTGATACGTCTGCATATTTTGATGTACAGGATAAGGAGCACTTATTCTATCAATTGAGTTTTTTGCAAAACAAGTTTGTAGAATGTGGTAGTAATGTTGGTGATATTTCAATCAAAATATCACACAGAGATATTCCATTTACAGATTATACTTACTCTTTCTGTGGAGGAAAAGAAAACAAGTTTGATGTAAGGTTTACGTTTTCTGAATTTGAAAATAAGAATAAAATAAATTTTATAGATATTAAAAATAATTTTGAAAATACAACACCAACCCAATAGAAGAATTTTTTCATAACGTCTTTTTCTTAGCGGTCTATGTCCTCACAGAATGCAAGAACAAAAAAATTCAGCTGCTTGCAAAAAAGTAATCCGATTTTTTTGAGCATTTGCCTCCCTGCAATAGTATCGAGCCATTAATTCCTGTAAATGAGTGGTTTAAAATTAATCCCATTTCCACTTCAATTCATTACCCACCGGCCAACCCCTGCACAACGGCAATATTTCTGCAACGCTGTTGGCACTGAAAGGACTCAACAACAATACCACCACCGGCTACACCTATTTATACGACCAGCTCAACCGCCTGCTCAATACCCGCCAGCATACATTTGGGGCTGCCTCGGGCAGTTTTATGGGTAATTGGACGCAATCCAATACCAACACTACCGATAACTATGCCGAAACTTTCCGGTATGATGCCTATGGCAATATTCTGCAACTCAACCGTAATGGCAATAGTCAACACCCGAGTGGTTGGTGATGGGCAGTCTGAGTTATACTTATCGGGAAGGTAATCAAATAATTTGCCTTAAATGGATTTTACCCATCCATTCATGTGTGCTTATTAAAAGATACTACTATTTACCTGGTCGTTTTTGGGGATCCCTTTTGTTGTGGAAGCATGAAAGAATACATACCTGGTATTTTTCTTCATGTATGATATAGTACAGAGAATAGGGAAACTTTTTAATTTTTACAGCACGGATTCTTTTATACTTAATTCTATAAAATGGATTTTTTTCAAGCTTATCGTAAGCCTCTTTAATTTTTGCGATAAAAAGTTGAGGGGCTATGCTACTATTGCGTGCATAGTAATCAGCTATATTTTCTAATTCAGATTGTGCGCGAGGAGAAATCAATATTTTATAACCCATTTTTTTTATTCAGTTGCTTGAGTGACTCTTCGGAAGATAGATAGGTGCTTTCATCCTCTTGCAACCGTTCATCTAAAATCGATTTTTGGTCATCCGTTAATATAGGATTGTCCTCTGCTTCTTTCACTATTATTGTAATAGCTTTATTTTTATAGGTGGCCTTGATTGTATTTATTATCTCATTACTGAGATCTTGAGCGGAGGATAAATGATAAGTAGTAAACATAGTATAAATATTTTATGTAAAGTACGGAGAATCAGATGCAAAGTAATGTGTATTCTAATTTTTCTTGTTTTTGTATTGATGCTTCACAAAAGTATTCTTTTTAATAGTTTTTTATAGAGTGATAATTACAGGTATTTATACTGTTTTCTGATAAGATATTAAGTAAATACAATGCCTATTAAACCATCATTTTCGTGTATGAGTTAACTGATAAACAGTATGGGATATTCTGCCATAATAGAAGCCGGACTAGTCCAATGTACCCCCCAGTGCAATGTACAGCCACCGTTAACCAACTCCGATGCCGTTATTTATATCCGCGTCGCCACGGGTAATCAGCATGTCCCGACTCAGTCGGGAGTATTAGCTATTTACCAGTACCAACGTAACACAGTTGATAGCCGCTAAAACACCCTAAATACTGGCAATACATTATTTTTTGTATCTTTGTATGATGAAAAAATTTACATTCAATATTCCTGATACTGTTGACTTAGACAACGAGGAAGTTGCTATGTTATTAGCTACCAAGCTTTATGAGCAAGGCAAATTATCATTGGGTCAAGCAGCTGAATTGGTAGGTCTTTCAAAGAGGACTTTTGCTGAGTTACTTGGGAAATATAATGTTTCCATATTTAATTTTTCAGCCGACGACCTTTCCAGAGAATTGAAAAATGTCTAATACCATTATTTCAGACACTAGTTGTCTTATCATTCTTACAAATATCGATGAAATTGATTTATTAAGAAAGTTGTATGGTAAAATAATTACAACTGCCGAGGTTGCAGAAGAATTTGGGCAAACTTTACCTGAATGGATTGAGATTAGAGTAGCATCTGATGAGTTTCGACAAAGAATATTAGAATTGCAAATAGATAAGGGAGAAGCCAGTGCGATAGCGTTGGCAATTGAACTTTCTGATTCTGTTGTTATTTTAGACGATTATAAAGCGCGAAAGCTTGCAGAAAGTTTAGGTATTCAAATTATTGGTACCATTGGCATAATTATTAAAGCAAAAAGACAGGGTGTAATTGAATCAATAAAGCCATTCCTGCAAAAGATTCGGCAAACTGATTTTCGTATTTCCGAGGAAATAGAAAAGCGGGCACTTGAAGAATCAGGGGAATGAAGTTAAATTGTAATAGCTAGGATTTAATCTGACAGATTCATCACCACACCCAAACTCCATGCAGCAGTATACAATTCTATCACTCATCGAATAAATACCCATCCATTGTTTATTCAGTTTCATTTTTGTCGATACCAGCCTGTCTAAGAATTGCTAGAAATGTACCTTTTTTTAAATCTCTACCTCCGTGAAATGGTACTATTGCGGTTTTGTTGTTAATTGGATTATAATATAATCTGTGAGACCCTTTCGATCGCTTAAAAATAAATCCATTTTCTTCCAATAATTTTATCAGGTGGCGGGGACTCAGATTCATTCTCCCTCTACAATTAATGAGTATTCCGGGGTATTACTATCTTCGGGTAATGTCTCACCCCTTTCCCGCAATTCTTCTACATACAGTGAAATTGCCTCCTTTGCCATAGTAACGGCTTCATCCCAATCCTGCCCGTAGGTAATACAACCTGGTAATGCAGGAACTGAAACTGTATAGCCTCCTTCTTTTTCTTTGCTAATGTGTAATTTGTAACAGTACATTCGTTTTTTATTTTAGCACTTCAAAGTTAGTAAAGTAAGTATTCATTTGTATCCGTATTTGTACGAGTATAAATACTTAACAGGCACTGAAGGTACTCAATAGCAATACCACCACAGGCTACACCTATTTATACGTGCATCTCAACCGCCTGCTCAATACCCGCCAGCATACATTTGGCGCCGCCTCGGGCAGTTTTATGGGTAATTGGACGCAATCCAATACCAACACTACTGATAACTATGCCGAAACTTTCCGGTATGATGCCAATGGCAATATCCTCCAACTCAACCGCAATGCAAATAGTCAGCACCCGGGTAGACAGGCCATGGACCGCCTCAACTACAATTATCGGGATAGATTATCGACCCCTTATTAATCTATATAACGGAGTTTAAAAATTAGTCACTACCAGTAAATAGGCATAGCCTCGACACATACACTAATAA
>JAPLEI010000076.1 GCA_026391195.1 Bacteroidota bacterium
TTCGAACCACCAAGCCCTGCTGAAGTTCCATCTGTAGATGGTGCATTCCATGTGTAAGTGGTTCCAATGGGAGCAGGCGTTCCTGTTGGAGTATATTGAAACAATACTCCAGTGCAAGTCGTAAGAGAAGTAGATGAAATATTGGCCACCGGGAACACACTCACCGTTACCGTAAATCCAGCAGAACTACATCCGCCAGGCACAGTTGGCGTAACAAAATAAGTAGCGGTACCTACTGTGGTAGTTGTATTGGTAAGCGTGCCACTAAAACTACTCGCATTCGAACCACCAAGCCCTGCTGAAGTTCCATCTGTAGATGGTGCATTCCAACTATAAGTAGTTCCCGAAGGAACAATAGTTCCCGTAGGCGTATAATTAAATAGTATGCCAGAACAAGTTGTAAGCGAAGCCACATTCATAGTGGCTCTGGGAAGTAAGGTTATTGTTATAGTAAATCCAGCAGTACTACAACCGCCGGGAACAGAAGGAGTAACAAAGTACGTTACAGTCTGGCTCGATGCTGTTCCGTTGGTAAGCGTTCCGGTAATATTAGTTCCAGACCCTGAATTACCCCCCGTTACAGTTCCAGTAAAAGTAGGAGCATTCCAGGTATATGAGATACCAGTGGGAATATTTCCGGAACTGGGCGTTACCGCAAAAGTTACCCCACTGCAGGCTGTTAAGCTGATATTATTGACCGTTGCCGCCGGATATACCGTTACCGTTACGGTAAAAGTAGCTCCAGTGCAAGAAAGTGTTGCAGGCGTTACTATATATACTACATCTACAGGCGCACTAGTTGTATTGCTTAACGTAGCAAAAAAAGTAGCGGCACCACTAGCTCCAGTTAATCCAGAAATACCAGATATGGCAGTAGGTGCCGACCACGAATAGTATGTTGAACCAGGAACCACATCACCATCTACCCCATCGGTAGGTGAAACAGAAAAAGTTACCCCACTGCAGGTAGTTACAAGCTTGGCACCTATAACAGGCGTGCAATAATCAATATAGCCATCGCCATTAGAACTACCTCCACCGCTTCCACCGCTATATTGCGCCTGCACAGATAAGGAAAGAACAATACCTGCCAGTACCATAATAAAGGCACGGAAAATTCCGGCATAGCCGCGAGTTAACAAGGGCGATATGTTGATTCGCTTACTCAAGCATTACATGAATTGAGTGAACAATCAACAACTCCAAGTTGCTGTGATTTACCAAACAAAAAGTTCCACCCATGCTTATGAGCAGAAACAGTAAAAGCCTCCTGATTACAGGGGGCAATAAATGAACAAAGCAACCAATCATCCGGAGGATGTGTGCCATACATAAATAAATGTATAGGCATAACACTGGGTGGACCAACTCTGCCGACTAATATTTCGGTGCCGGCATGAAACGAAGCCGAAGCAGCACTGGTAACAGGTAATGCCCCGTTAACGTGTACAAAATCATCGCAAGCAATAACAACAGTAACCGGATGCAGCAAAAGCTGCTTAGCAGGAGAAAGAGGAGATTGGCCAACGGCTTCCGGAACAGCGGATGGCTCAAATGAAGGTGAAGAAAGAAAATGAGGAACACTTCTGTTGTTGAAGGGCTTGAGATACATGAATATGCATAGCATAACAGCTATTGCATATGACGTACTTCGAACTACTACAGTCGATATGTTAAAACTCGATCTGATAAATACTACCTATTATGATGAATAAAATGTCTGTTTAATACCTTCTAATTCAAACCATTCCTTTTCAACACACCTCACTATCTATCTTCTCCAATTTCCGCTAGTCTGCCTCGCTACTTGCTGATTATCAACAATAATAACACATAAACCCTGCTCACTGCAAAATGTGGAAACAATTCGGCTGCAAGTTAAGGTTATTAACGCTTTGTTAATGGCTATTATTGTATTTTTCATCTAGCTAAAAATTTAATTAGAATAGCCGGCTAACTAGATATAGGATTTTAATTAATCTAGCTTACCGGCTATCGTAGGACATTGGACTTTAACCTAAAGTTGCTATAAATAACCAACTGTTAGAACAAAAGTAGCTTAATTTTTGATACTACATAGCTTTTAATCGATTTATTTTATAGATTTTTAATGATTTTTATATAGCTCTATAGCTATATACTATAGCTATAGAATTAGTATTTATTTATTTTTAACAGGAAAAATTAATTTATTTGTGTAATTTAGCCCCTGAGGACTTAGAATATCCTCCATTTGTAGCTAATGATATTAGATGTTTCTCTATTTCTACTGAGGACTTTTAGCCCCCTGGCCTATATGTTTATGGCCGGATTTGTGGTATTTGCCATTATGGCGGCTATTTTACTGTTTCAATTGAGCAAACAGAAAAAAAATCTAGAGAAACTGGTAGCCCAAAAAACAGAGGAACTCAGATTTTCCCTGTTACAACTAGAAGCAATTGAAGTAGAGTTAACCAATAACCTGGCTTTTCGCGAGCGGATGATCGGCATTGTGATGCATGATCTGAAATCACCGCTCAATTTTGTACATAAAATCGCAGCATCAATGTACGAATCAAAAAAAGCACTTAGTCAGGAAGACCTGAACCGCCTGAGCTTCGAACTATACCATACCACATTCGACATTACCAACTTTGTAACCAACCTGCTGCAATGGCTGAACAGTACCAAGAAAAATGTGAATTTATCCTTTAGTACGGAACGTTTGAACGAATTTATCCGAACTAACTGTGCAGTATATATCAAGATTGCTGCAGAAAAACAATTGGAATTCGAATTTCTATCTCTCGATTCCCAATCCATTACTGCTGATTTTAGTCTTTTTTCCATTGTACTCAGAAACCTACTGGAATTTCAATAAGTGCCAAAACAGACGATCGCCTACAATATATCAACATCAGTGATACAGGTGCTGGCATCTCTGCCGATAAAATTATTGAACTGGAAAATGGCGTTATTACCAAAAAAACAACAGAAAGCACTCAAATAGGTTACCGCATTGTATATGACTTAATGCAGAAAATGAAAGGCAGTATACACATAAAAAGCAGTGAGGGTAAAGGAACCAGTATCACACTGCAATTACCGCTACAACAGAACTCTTCCGAATCAGCATAATCAGATTCAACAATCAATCATTACTTTCCCAGATACTATATCGGCCGAACCTACGGTTCTTTTGGTCAACGGATTGAAATCCGTTGTTATGATATGAGGGGAGGCTACGCCTCATTGATATCAGGTTGTATTATGCGTGGCATGTAGAGCCATCGGCTCGATTTATCTTATACCAACGGATGTAATCCGTTGCTTCTATCACCCCCCAAAAAAACACTAAGTGCCGTAGGCTCAATTCATATTTTAGATTACGCACATTTAAAAAGCTAGGGGCAAAGTAGAGCCATCGGCTCGATTTATCTTATACCAACGGATGTAATCCGTTGCAGCTATCACCCTAAAAAAAACACTAAGTGCCGTAGGCACGATTCATATTTTAGATTACGCACATTTAAAAAACTAGGGGCAAAGTAGAGCCATCGGCTCGATTTATTTTATACCAACGGATGTAATCCGTTGCTTCTATCACCCCCAAAAAAAACAATAAGTGCCGTAGGCACGATTCATATTTCACTTGGCCATCCAATCAATTAGATAATCCGATGCTGACGCGCAAGCGACATCAGCTCAACCAAATTATTATTAGGGATTTTTAATTTCTCAAATACCTTTCCCTTATAAGTTGATACCGTAGATGAATTGATGCTTAAGGAGGCAGAAATATCTGCAATGCTTTTTCCACTTAACAATTCCTTCGCAACCTGAAACTCACGGTCACTTAGCGTATCAAAAGGATTTTCAGATACACCCGAGAAAAAAGATTCGGCCAAAACCTGCTTCAATCCCTCACTCATATACACCCGATTCGCCAAGGCTTGCTCAATAGCTTTTAAAATTTCTTTATTGTCAGACGATTTATGTAGGAAGCCTTTAATGCCCAATTTAAAAAATCGCTTAGCATACACATTCTCATCATTCATAGTTAATACGATGATGGATGTTTTCGGATGATTGGTAGTAATATAATAGATAAGCCGAATGGGATCACTATCAGGCATATTCAAATCCATAAGGATAACATCAATGGCAGATGTTCGCAAAATATCTACTGCATGTTTCTCATTCTCTGCCTCCCACACTTTGGTATCAGCAAAATGCTGCGTTATGATGAGCTTAATACCCGCACGCACAACAGAATGATCATCTACCAATAAAAAGTTAGGCATATCAGAAATATTTAATCACCCTCACTTTTATAATAAAAAAATTATTAAACTTTCTAGTACCCTTCCATCAACAGAAATGCATGCATGCACAAGCAACCTACTATCACTTAACTTCACTATTCTTCTTCTACATGCAAAGGATTTCTTCTAGATGGAATTACCATCGTTTCATCATCACTTAAAAAAACCCAAAAATCATGCAAAGCAAAAATATCCCCAGGTGTTTTAGGCCCATTATGCTCTCCATTGCGCTCATATGTGCCTAATAATTCTGCCTCATATCGAATCGCATTCAACTTCTCTGGCAATGTTTTCTGCTTGAATTCTTCTATCGTCATCTGTCTGTTTTTATGCTTATTTATTTATGCAAAAATACTATTTATCTAATTGCGAATTTTTTGAAATACTTATCCAAAAAATGTTTTAAAATGATCCGATCCCTTCAAGGCTTCTAAACTATCTACCTCCAATGGCTTACTAAAAAAATCAATTACTACCGGAAACCGCTTGGCCATGGCAAAATCTTCCGGATCAATAGTAGAAGACAAAATAATTATTTTGGTATTGGGAAATTTTTCTTGATACGCAGGAACAAATTTTTCTAAAAATTCCCATCCATTCATAACCGGCATATTGATATCTAACAAAATCAATTGTGGCGCTTTTTGGTCCCTCTCCGCACTTTCCCAAATTTTATCCAAATAAGACAGAGCATCCATGCCATCCATCGCTTTGTCGATTTGCTCAGAAAAAGAAGCACAATTCAACATGAGCTCGGATATCGTCAATGATAGCGAATCATCATCCACACATAAAACTTTATTAATCATTGGCTTATCGTCTATTCCTTCAGTTGTTAACATATCAGCGAAACGGATGGTTCAGTTTTTATAAAATTTTGTACAAACAAATCAAAAAATAAATCAAAATAATTATACAATTTTCCGCAAATCCACGCATTTTCCAGCCGTAAAATAGGCAAAATCTGCCAAATCACTCATTTTTTCCCACATCAAACACCTTACCCATACTTCGGGGATAGGTTTCCCACAAAACAGATTGCTTACCCAACCATAACGACAAAGCACCCCTAATCATTGCGAAGTGCACCAAAATAAAGAAGGTAGGCAGGCTAATCCAGACAGGCTGTTTTTGAGAAGAAGATTTTATCCAATAAAACCAGGTAGCTAGATAAGTGTATAGCTGTATTGCAAATAATATCTTATAAGTAACCCCGTTGCATATCAAAAACAAATTCAAACAGCCTATCAGTAGAATCAAATAAGGTACAACCAAGGTTCTAAGTATTCGATGGCTGATAACCTCCCACCAAAAAATTGGTTTCCAAGCATAGCCCTTCCCCGAAAAAATTCGAAGTGCTGCCTGCACCGATCCGGCAGCCACTCGTATTCTTCTTGTAAAAGATTGCCGAATATTAACAAGCCCGAGTTCCGAACTATAGGCATCCGCTGCATATTCCATCCGATATCCTTGTGCAATTATCTGCCAGCTGATGGCTAAATCATCCGACAAAGTATTTGCCGGCACTGCTTGGTACAAACTTTTTCTGATTGCAAAAATTTCTCCCGCAGAACCCGTAACTGAATAAACTCCTCCCTCCCACTTTTTTACCATCGATTCATATTTCCAATACATAGATTCACCTGTTACTGCATCCTGTGCATCTACCACCCGCTTCTCTCCGGCTACAGCACCTACCAAAGGATCTGTAAATGCCATCACAATCGCCCGCAAACTGCCTTTGTTTAACAGGGCATTGGCATCCGAAAATACTACCAGCTCTGTTTGAACAGACCCTATTACTCGCTGTATGGCTTGTATCTTTCCCAGTCGCTCCGGCTGATGAAAAAGTTGCACCCGGGGAAACTCACGAACAATCAACGGACTGTTATCAGTGGATCCATCTGTTACTATCCAAATTTCCAATAGCTCCTCGGGATAATCTATCTGCAAAGCATTCTGAATTTTTGCTGCCAAACAATCGGCTTCATTATATGCAGCCACTAATAAAGTAATCCCTGGTAATTTTTCTTTCCCCAGTTCTGGACTTTTTTTTCGCTTGCGGGCCAGCACACACCAGCACCAGAGTAAACAAGGATAGATGGCATACGTATACACCACTAAACCGATTGCTGTCCAATATATTATCTTACTCAACCCCATGCAAAATGCTTCCCTGTTTTGAAAGCAAATTAGCACGAAAATTATCAAAGAAAGATTGTATTTTCATAGTACCCGCAAATTCGAAGCTCCTTTCCCATTTCAATTACTTTGTTTATGAAAGCCATCCTCTGCACAAACTACGGAACACCCGAACTACTTACGTTGCAAAGCCTTCCTGCGCTCATTCCTTCACCGAAAGAAGTGGTGATTCAGGTACATGCCTGCGGAGTAAATTTTCCCGACTTACTAATGATTCAAAATTTATACCAGTTTAAACCAGCCCTACCTTTTTCACCCGGAGGTGAAGTGGCAGGAATTATTCTATCCGTTGGCGATGAAGTTAAAAATCTGAAACCCGGACAACGTGTGCTGGCTTTATCCGGCTGGGGTGGATTTGCTGAAGAAGTGGCAGTGAACAGCTTACAAGTAATGCCCATCCCCGATTCCCTAGATTTTGTAACAGCTGCTGCTGCTTCTTACCAATATGGCACCGCCTTGTATGCACTTAAAAATATTGCCCGCCTACAGCCAAAACAAACGCTACTCGTTTTAGGCGCAGCAGGCGGAGTGGGCTTGGCAGCCGTTGAATTAGGAAAACTAATGGGAGCAACCGTAATAGCAGCAGCCGCTAATTCAGAAAAACTTACTATTTGCAAACAGAAAGGAGCAGACTTTGGAATTGATTATTCGAAAGAAGACCTATCGGAAGCCCTAAAAGCCTGCACACCCAAAGGAAAAGTAGATGTAATATTCGACCCCGTAGGTGGAAGTATTACCCCTTTAGCAGCCCGGCAAATGGCCTGGAATGGCAGATACTTAGTGGTAGGCTTTGCTGCAGGTGATATTCCGCAAATTCCCCTGAATCTTCCCCTCCTAAAAGGCTTCTCGATCTGTGGAGTTTTCTGGGGAAGTTTTATGCAACAAGAGCCCGCGGAACACATCAAAAACACACAGCAAATTGTGCAATGGCTGCTATCCGGCAAAATATCGCCGCACATTCATAAACAATATACACTGGAAGAAGCCCCCCAAGCCCTGCTGGATATCAGTTCCCGCTCCGTGATTGGAAAAGCAATCATCACACCTTTTCCAGACAAACTAACTATATCAACCCTATCATCCGCACGCGCTTCAAATGCACCTACTCAACCAACTGCACCAGCAGCCACTCCCGTAATCAGAAATCAAGAGGATATTTCAGCACTAATCGGCAAGCAATTAGGACCAGGAAAATGGGTTACCATAACACCCGAAATGATTCAACAATTCGCTGACCTTACTGGAGATCAACAGTGGATTCACGTGGATACCGAAAAAGCGAAAATTGAATTACCCGGAGGCAAAACCCTGGCACATGGTTTCTTTACCCTTTCCCTCGCCAGCCACCTGCTATACGAACTGATCGACCTGTCTCATATTGAAAGAATGTTTAACTATGGCCTCAATAAAGCCCGCTTTATTACCCCGGTGCCAGCTGAAAGTAAGATTCGCATGTCGGCAACCCTTACCCATTCAGAACCCGGCAAAAATGGAGGAATACAACTCTTTATTTCCTGCACCATAGAAAGCGACCAGTCCGAAAAACCAGCCTGCGTTGCCGATCTGGTAAGTCTTATCTTTGTTAAAGAATAATTTGATCGAAAAACTATTTCTATGCAAGCCTTTGCCAATAAAAATCTGCTGAAGTTTCTGTTACTGGATGTTCATCAACTGAAAAACCTTTTTCAATATCCCCGATACCAACACCTGGATGAGGAACAAGCCTGGATGATGATTGAATCGGCCGGACTGTTTGCCGAACAAGAAATGTTTCCCTACTGTAAAGTGATGGATGAAACACCCGCACGATATGATGGTAATGGCAATGTAATTACCCATCCCCAAATAAAAAAAATATTTGCTATAGCTGCAGAACAGGGATGGATTGGAGGCAATGCTTCCTTTGAGCAGGGTGGACTTCAACTGCCGGAAATGATTTTCAGCACCGGACATTTTCTGTTTCAGGCTGCCAATAACAGTGTGCAAGGATACCTGGGCTTATCTGGTGGAGCAGCCGGACTGATTACCAGTTTTGGAAATGATCAGCAAAAAAGCACCTATGTGCCGCCTATTTTTGAAGGCCGCTGGCAAGGAACGATGGCACTTACCGAGCCGCAGGCTGGCAGTTCGCTTAGCGATATAACTACTACCGCCACCCCAACAGAGGATGGATATTATTTAATCAAAGGCCAAAAAATATTTATCTCAGGTGGCAAACACGAAGCTGCTGAAAACTTTGTACACCTCACTTTGGCACGCATAAAAGACGCTCCTCCCGGTACCAAAGGCATTTCACTTTTTATTATACCTGCGCACCGACCAACAGAAGATGGTTCACTGGAATATAATGATGTTTATTGTGCGGGTGATTTTCAAAAAATGGGACAAAGAGGGTACGCCACCACACACCTGAGTTTTGGAGATCATGACAACTGCAGAGGCTATTTAGTAGGCGAGCCGCATAAGGGATTGGCTTATATGTTTCAGATGATGAATGGAGCCCGTATCAGCGTGGGCTTATGTGCTGCCGGCGTTGCGATGGCCGCCTATCAATATAGTTTGCAATATGCCAAAGAAAGACCACAAGGCCGCAGAGCAGGAGAAAAAAATCCTTTGCAAGCACCCATACACATTATTCATCACGCCGATGTGCAACGGATGCTGCTTACACAAAAATCTATTGTAGAAGGGTCACTCTCACTGGGAATAGCCTGTACAAAACTCTACGACCTGTGTGAAGTAACAGAAGGAGCCGAAAAAGAAAATAATTTTTTATTGCTGGAGATTTTAACCCCCATCATGAAAACCTATGCCTCTGAACAAGGAATTCGCTCGGTATCGCAGGGCTTGCAAATTCTGGGAGGATATGGCTTTACCACAGATTTTCCCATTCAACAACTCTACCGCGATATCCGAATCATGTCGCTCTATGAAGGCACTACCGGCATACAGTCGCTAGATTTATTGGGCCGAAAAGTGCTTATGCAAGATGGCAAAGCAGTAAAAGTATTGATGCATGCCATACAAAAAACCATTGGGGAAGCCGCTGAACACCCTTCGCTAAGTGTGCTGTCGCTGCAACTGGAAAATGAATTACATCGTATGCAAAGGGTTATGGAGTTTCTGCTTCCTAAATTGGCTTCGGGCAAGCTGGATGAATTTCTTTCGGATGCAACGGTGTTTATGGAAATGAGCAGCTATATTGTAATTGGCTGGCAATGGCTTACCATGGGAGTAGAAGCCCGAAAACAACTAAATGCCAACGCGCAATTACCGGCAAATACCCGGCAATCACTCGAAAATACCCTTCATACCCTTCAATTTTATTTCAGGTACGAACTTAGCCATACCCAATCTTTTGAAGCAACCATCTGCAACGGGCCGCTGCTAACCCAGTTGCCCCTAGAAGCCTGGGAAAACTAAGGGAAAGGATATAATATCCACATCTTTTTAATACCCTCCGGAAAGGCAGGGGAATAATTATCTTTATACCCTAATAAACAAATTGCTTGTATGCTTAAAGTCGGTGTTTTTGGCGTTGGTCACCTCGGAAAATTTCACCTGAATAACTGGAAAGAGATAGAAGGTGTTAAACTGGTGGGATTTTTTGATCCGCATACGGAAACAGCCAAACAGGTAGCCGAAGAATATGGCATCAAGCGATTTACCGATGCAGATAAACTAATTGATGCCTGCGACATTGTTGATGTGGTTACCCCAACAGATCAGCACTATGGTGTTTGTATGAGTGCCGTTCGAAAAGGTAAACATGTGTTTGTTGAAAAACCACTGGCAGCTACCGTAAAAGAAGGGCGCGATATTGTAAATATTGTAAAAGAAGCTGGGGTAAAATTGCAGGTAGGCCATATTGAAAGATTCAATCCCGCCTATCTGGCCATCAAAAAATTGCCACTCAACCCAATGTTTATAGAAGTACACCGGCTGGCACAATTTAATCCAAGAGGAACCGAAGTAAGTGTAATCATGGATTTGATGATTCATGATATTGATATTATACTCAGTTTGGTAAAAAGCGATGTAAAAAATATCTCAGCCAGTGGGGTTGCCGTAATTACAGATACGCCGGATATTGCCAATGTTCGCATTGAATTTAACAATGGATGCGTAGCCAATCTTACCAGCAGCCGCATCAGCATGAAAAAAATGCGCAAAATGCGCCTGTTTCAAAAAGATGCCTATATAGGGGTTGATTTTCTGGAAAAGAAAACAGAAATTATCAAACTAAAACAACCCGATGACCAACATGTTTTTTCATTTGATATTGAAACCCAACAAGGCAAAAAAACCATCGCAATTGCTACCCCCTCCATTGAAGCAACCAATGCCATGAAAACAGAACTGGAAGCATTTGTGTATGCCATCAATCATCAGCAACCCACCATTGTTAGTGAAATAGATGGATTCTTGGCCATGGAGGTTGGTCACCGCATACTCGACAAAATCAACAATACCCCCATTTTGACGTAAGGGAATGAATGCAAAAAAAAACAGCTACGCCTATATTATCAGCGATTTTATTAGTGTAGTGATATGTATGTACAGCATCGTGGTTAGTAGCCACTTTCCACAAATTCCAAGTGAAGATTTTCTGTTTCCCTTCTTATACGCGTTTGCCTGGATTCTTTGGTTTGGCTTTACTGGCGCCTATTATCAGCCATTGGCAGAAAGATCTCGCTTGAATGAATGGATTATCACTTTTACCAATACGTTCGCAGGTTGTATATTGGTGATATTGATACATCCACAATGGGTTACTGGTATCTCCACTTCGCTCAGTTTTGGATTACTGCATGTTGCATTTATTTTACTTGGCAGAAATGTGGTTCTTTGGTTAGTAAAAAAATCCCTTACAAAAGGAGATATTAATTTCAAAACCCTGATTGTAGGCCAAGGCACCATCGCTCAAAAACTGGCAGATGATTTACAAAAACATTATGGCTATCTCGGTTATAAAAGTATCGGGTATCTATCCTCACCAGAATTTTCTGCAACGCTAATGCCTAACTACATCCCACTGTTAGGAAATATAGAAGACATCGAATCTATTATTGATCAATATCAGGTAGAGAAAATCATATTGGCTCCTGAAAAAAGGGACGTCAATTTTATTGAGTCACTCGTTGCCCGCATTGCGAATAAAGAAGTAGACATCAAGTTGGTTCCGCAATTGCTAGACATTATCACGGGAGCAGTAAAAACAAACAATGTGCTGGGGGCACCTCTTATTGATGTACAAAGCAATCCACTTACGGCAACTGAAATTCATGTTAAGCGGATGATTGACTTATTACTTTCCTCCATTGGACTAGTAATTTTTAGTCCGGTAATGATATTTATCGCACTCCGAACAGCCTTCTCCTCTCCTGGCCGAATAGTATACAAGCAAGAACGAGTGGGATATAAAGGAAAACCTTTTACCATTTATAAATTCAGGAGTATGGTGCAGGAAGCGGAAATCAACGGACCTGCCCTCTCTTTCGACCATGATCCCCGGATTACTAACTGGGGAAAAATTATGCGCAAATGGAGACTGGATGAATTTCCCCAACTATGGAATATACTGAAGGGTGAAATGAGCTTTGTAGGACCAAGACCGGAAAGAAAAATATTTATCAATCAGCTGCATCAATTATCCCCCTACTATAAATACTTACAAAGGGTTAAGCCGGGGCTCACCTCCTGGGGGATGGTGCAATTTGGCTATGCGTCTAACATGGAGGATATGCTGGAAAGAATGAAATACGATTTGATGTATATTGAAAATGCATCTTTACTGCTCGACTTTAAAATTATGATGCATACCCTTAAAATAATTGTAGCAGGCAAAGGCAAATAAATTATGCAGGCATCCATCCAACTTTTACCAGCCCATCAGATAAACTGCAAAAAATGGGATGCCTGTGTGGATACAAACGAAAACGGACTCATCTATTCGCAAACCCGTTTTTTGAATGCCATGGCCGATAATTGGCATGGACTAATTATTGGTGACTATGCAACTGTACTACCTATACCTTGGAGAAAAAAATGGGGAATCCGTTATGCGTATGTACCTGCCTTTATGCAGCAACAAGGATTTACTGGTGAACTAAACGAAAGCATACTTACAAGTGCTACGGAGTTTTTATTTCAATGGATTTCGTATGGCGACTTTCAGTTTAATTTTTCGAATGCGCAGCTACTTCCAATACTTCCCAATCTGACTGGTAGAACTAACCAAAAAATTGATTTGAATAAAAAATACACCGACCTGTATCAAAATTTTACTGCAGATGCCAAAAGAAATATTCAGCAGGCAGCAAAAGAAACATTTCAAATAGAAACCTCATGGAATGAGGAAATCTGGGATTTATTTTATCAGCAAATGAAATATCCCAATGCTCCCAACAGACATGAAATACAGCAATTTAAAAATGCTTGCGAAATATTTTCTCAAACGAATCAATGTATCGTGCGGTGGGTAAAAGATGAACAAATGGGTTTACAAGCAGGGTGGGTAGGGCTTACAGATAAACGTAGAATTTACAACTTACTCAACCTGACTACTCCTGGGGGAAGAAAAACCGGAGCGAATTATTTTTTAATCGATCAGGTACTGAAAGAATTTAGCGAACAACCGTTGTGGTTTGATATGGAGGGATCAACCCTGCCGGGCGTTCAGGCTTTCTATCAAAACTGGGGTGCGCAAAAGGAAACTTATTTTCAACTCCATCACAATCAGCTTCCCATTCCGTTACGATGGATTAAGCGATGATGATTGCTGTAAAATAGCTGCTGCCAAAAGTAAATCGGTGGGGCGGGTAATTTTAATATTCTCGTATTCTCCATCCAGTAAATAAACAGGTATCCCTATCGCTTCTACCACCGTTGCTTCATCGGTATATTGGTTATGCGTTGCTTTGCTGAAGGCCTCGAGCAATAAGTCGGTCCGAAATGTTTGCGGTGTTTGTATCAGTCGAATTTGATTCCTGTCGGCCACCTGATTTTCCGATCCCGAAACCACCCGTATACTATCCGTTGCCACTACTGCCGGTATTGCAGAGCCATACTCTAGTGCGTGTTGATAACAACGTTGTATCAATTGCGCGCTCAATAAACACCTTACCCCATCATGCACAAACACAATACCACCAGGTTCAATTGTTTGCAAACCATTTCGCACACTCTCAAACCGGGTACTTCCCCCCACCGCCATGCGAATGGCTTTACCCGGAAAATACGCTTCCAATAATTGATTACCCAATTCCCAATGGGCCTCGGGCAAAACCAACACAATTTCCAAATCACTAAAGCTTTCCAAAAAACGCTGCACGGTGTACCATAACACCGGTTTTCCCTCCAACAGAAGAAATTGCTTAGGCAGTTGCGTGCCCATTCTAGCTCCGGTACCCCCTGCCACTATGATGGCTGTTTTCTTCATTGGTATTTCAATTTTTTAAACAAGTTAGGGGAAAATATGCTCAGTTTTGTTTAAATAAAATTATGATATATGGCCGAAAAGCTAAACGATAGTAGCCAATCAGCTATACCCTATAGAAAATAATCTATGGCAAATAAATAGATAATTTAATTATTGATAAATAAGTACTTGAGAAAAATTATCGCTGTTTTTTACTGCCCGGTACATACCCGCACTATTAAAAATCATGGCATGATTGCCCTTTCCATCCACCCCAATCATCCCACCTTCCCCATTCAGCTTCTTCAATTTATTGTTTACAACCCGATCCATGGCTTCCTGTAAACTGAGCTGACTATATTCCATCAAACAGCTTACATCGTAAGAAGCTACTGCCCTAATAAACATTTCTCCGTGCCCCGTGCAGCTAATGGCGCAGGTTGCATCATTGGCATAAGTGCCCGCGCCTATCATTGGACTATCCCCTATTCGTCCATATTTTTTATTGGTCATTCCTCCGGTTGAAGTTGCAGCTGCAAGATGGCCATGCTGATCACAGGCAACTGCCCCAACGGTTCCAAACTTCTTATCCCGCATCAATTCTTCTAAGTGATGATGGGTATGATCGAGGGAATAGGTATCCGAATCGCGAATGGATTTCCATTGGTCGTAACGAAACTGAGAGAAAAAATATTCATCCGGCTCCAGCTTTACTCCCTGCTTAATGGCAAAATCATTGGCGCCCTTTCCACTTAAAAAAACATGATTGCTGTTGCGCATTACTTCAGTTGCCAGTTCTATGGGATTTCGCACATTTCTTACGCCTGCAACAGCTCC
The DNA here is from genome assembly GCA_026391195.1 of Bacteroidota bacterium. GTDB lineage: Bacteria > Bacteroidota > Bacteroidia > Chitinophagales > Chitinophagaceae > Sediminibacterium. The sequence goes on from JAPLEI010000076.1 coordinate 14,764, forward strand.
GGCAGCAAGCGATTGTCCATCCATGATAGCAGCGTCCATTTCCTGTACCCCTTTTTTGGTGAATACAGCCCCCCGCCCTGCATTAAACAATACATGGTCTTCCAGCACTACCAGGGAAGCTTTCACGGCATTTACCGCAGTTCCGCCCTCTTCTAATACGGCAAAACCGGCATGCAAGGCCTGATTCAATCCATCCATATAGGCTTTCTCCAAATCAGGAGTCATGTCTTCTTTTAGAATGGTGCCTGCACCGCCGTGAATTACAAGTGTATACATTGCTACTAGGTTGAACCTGCAAAATTATAGCAATGCGCTGCAAAAAAATTTGAAGATTAGGGGCATATCTTTAGAGAAGCGTTAAAAGAAAAAGGTATTTCTTATAAAATTATCAACCGAGGAATTCAACCTGCCGATAATAACCGGATAGATTCCTGCAATAAAGCCTGCCTGCGGATGGGGGCTGTACCTACTTCTTCGCAAACCAGTCCCCCTGCAATATTCGCCATTTCAGCAGCGAGGTGCATGGTACGGGTTACGGCATATACCAAGGAAGCAACTGCAATTACGGTATCTCCGGCACCACTTACATCGGCAATGTTTCTGATGTGGGTAGGGATAAGCGCCGAACTGGTTCCATCATGGTAATAGACGCCATGCTCACTTAAAGTAATGAATGAAATTTGATGATGGAGTTGCTTGAGCAAACTTGCATGGATTGAATTTAAATCAGTTAATTCCAGAGAAGTATTGCTCAGTTGCAGTCCTTCCTTCACCTCTTTTAAATTGGGCTTAAAAAGGGTGATGCCCTGATAGGCAAAAAAGTTTTTCTTTTTGGGATCCACAGTTGTGATTACACCTTTAGAATTACACAATTCGATAATGCGGGTTATCAAACCGGGCGTTAAAACGCCTTTGTTATAATCCTCTAAAATGCATACATGCGGCAATCCCTGTTCAAAATATTCCAATATCTTTTTCCATACTGCTTCTTCCAACTCGGAAGATATATCATCCGCCACTTCTGAATCTAACCGAATCATTTGCTGATTTCGGGCCATCACCCGGGTTTTAGTAGTAGTTACCCGATTGGGCGTTTCAACCATAAATGAAATATCCACCGGAACAGCTGCCAATAAATTTTGTAGCGTTTCACCGGAACTATCTTTTCCAACTACACTGATGATTGTAGTAGCAGCTCCGAGTGAGGCAGTATTAATGGCCACATTACCGGCTCCCCCAATTCGGTTTTCCGATTTTCTTACGGCAACCACCGGAACCGGAGCTTCCGGAGAAATTCGCTCAACCACTCCCCAACAGTAAGTGTCTAGCATCACATCCCCAATCACCAGCACCCGCAGGCGGGATATCTCTTCGAATAGCTGCTCAAAACTCATGCATCATTTTTTTTAAACTGCCGAACGGCCATATAATACAAAGGTACTCCCAACAACGTAATCAGCAATCCCGGCCAGGTATAGTCGCGCTTATAGATTAACAACAATATACAAAATCCAATTCCCATACAAATATACAGTGCCGGTAAAAAAGGATAGCCAACCGCACGGTAAGGACGTTCCGCATCCGGACGCTGCTTGCGCAGGATAAATATGCCTATGATCGTTAACACATAAAAGATTACCACCACAAAAGAAACCATATCGAGCAAGTCGCCATATCTGCCACTCAAACATAACAGGGAAGCAACTACACACTGTGCCCATAAAGCCCAACCGGGTACCTGGTTTTTATTTAAAGTGCCGGCCTTTTTAAAGAATAGTCCATCCCCTGCCATGGTATGATAAACCCGCGCTCCGGCCAATATCAATCCATTGTTACAGCCAAAAGTGGAAATCATAATCATGATGGCAATTACATAGGTACCAGCCTGGCCAAATATAACATTCGCTGCTGATACTGCCACCCGATCTGCTTTTGCAAAAGCAATATCCTGCAAAGGCAATACCCCTAAATACATAAAGTTGGTACTCACATAAATCAGGGTAACAATAGAAGTACCCAAGAATAAACTAAGGCCAATATTGCGTTGCGGATTTTTTATTTCTCCGGCTATAAAAGTAACATTGTTCCAAGCGTCACTACTGAAAATAGACCCTACCATGGAAGAAGCAATTGCTCCAACGGTAGCCGCACCCAGTAAGGGTATCATAATCGCCTGCCAGCCGGGGTTTGTATCTGCAGGTGCTGTTAAGCTCTTCATTTCCCAAGCATGTTGCCAGTTAGCCTGCCACACTTCGGGTTTCAACATAAAAAACCCTACCACTATCAGTCCGAATAAGGAAAGTAACTTGGTAACCGTAAAAGTAGTTTGAATCAATTTCCCGCCCCGAATGCCCCGTGAATTTATATAAGTAAGCAGCACAATCATCACAATGGTCACCAACTGCGCCACATGAATTTTTATGCCTGCCAGTGTTACCAGCACATTTTCTGGTGCCAGTTCGAGTATCGGAAAAAAGTAGGCTGCGAACTTACAAAAAGCTACTCCCACTGCCGCAATGGTACCCGTTTGAATCACCGCAAAAAAGCTCCATCCGTATAAAAAACCAACCAATGGATTATACGACTCCTTCAAGTACACATATTGTCCGCCCGCTTTGGGGAACATGGCACTCAACTCCCCATAACTTAGGGCTGCCGTAAGGGTCATAAAACCGGTAATCAGCCAAACTGCTATCAACCATCCGGCACTGCCCACATTGCGGGTAATATCCGCACTAACAATAAAAATACCAGAGCCAATCATACTACCTGCCACAATCATGGTAGCATCCATCAACCCCAGGGTTGGCTTAAATTGGGTGTTTGCTTGGTCCATATATGTCAAATCCCGCTTTTATACGGGATTTGAAGATAATAAAAATATAATGGAAGTTTACTTCTTCTTATACATGTTATTTAAACCCTGCACCAGGTCGGCCGTAATGTCGTAAGCAGGGTCTTTGTAGTAAATCAAGTCGGGATAGTTGTTTAATATCAAAGAATACCCTTTTTGTTGGTTATAGGCCTTCAAAAAGTCTTCAATTTTCTTTTTCACATCCTGCAACTTTCTTACTTGCTCCTCCTGAAACTCATCCGCTAACATTTTTTCCTTTCCCTGAAAAGCCTTTTCCTGCTGCAAAAATTCTTGCTGTTTGCCGGCCATTTCAGTTTGTGAAAGCATTTGACTCAATTTCTGCAGCTCCTGGTATTTATTGGTTAAAATGGTACGCATTTGGCCAATCTGGCGCTGATTTTCATTGGCTTTTGTCTGGAGCTGCAACTGCACTTCTTTGTAGTAATCAAATTGATTTTGAAGACTATCTCCTTCAAAATAGGCTACCTTAAAGTTACCCGTGGGAACTGCAACCGAACTTTCTATGGAAGATTGCGCCGATTTACCCGAAAACTGGAAGTAAAAAAGTATTAATACAGCTACTCCCAATAGGGCCTGTACTATTTGATTTGTATTTTTCATGCGTGTGTTTTTCTTGTTTTATTTTCTGAAATTTTTTAGCCAGCTTACGTTTATCAGGTCGAAATCCGAGAAGTTGTTTAAGCTTCCTCCTTAAGAATTCTTACCAAAAAATTCCACTGAATTGGGCACAAAATACGCCATTTCAGTAAAATCAGAAAGGAATTCAAACGAAAGAGCCTATAAAAAAAGCAGAAAGCGATTAACTTTCTGCTTTTGTATTTACGTATCAGTGTATGCTCACTATTCTTCGTCGTCGAAACTCATCGCTTCCCGGGTAGTAGTCAATACATCGTATTCTTCTTTACTACCTACAATCAGGCTATCGAATTGTTTTTGACCCGTTCCTGCTGGTATGAGGTGTCCGGTAATTACATTCTCCTTCAGACCCAACATCAAATCGGCCTTACCCTGGATAGCTGCCTGGCTTAACACTTTGGTAGTTTCCTGGAATGATGCCGCTGAAATCCAGCTTTGCACACCCAAAGAAGCTTTGGTGATACCCAACAGTACCGGAGTTGCGGTAGCAGGACGAGCATCTCGTATTTCTACTACCTTCTTATCACTTCTGCGAAGAATAGAATTCTCTTCTCGTAATTCGCGGAGCGTAACAATTTGTCCAGCTTTCATCTTAGTACTTTCACCCGGCTCAGTAACTACTTTCTTATCATAAATCCGGTCGTTCTCTTCAATAAAGTCGAAGCGGTCTTCCAGATCCTCCTCCAAGAACTTCGTATCGCCAGCATCTACAATTTCTACCTTCTTCATCATCTGACGAACGATTACTTCGATGTGCTTATCGTTGATACGCACCCCTTGTAAACGGTATACTTCCTGAATCTCATTCACCACATATTCCTGAACAGCGAACGGTCCTTTGATAGTGAGAATGTCTGCCGGAGCAATTTGTCCATCCGACATCGGCGTACCTGCTTTTACAAAGTCGCCATCCTGTACCAGAATCTGACGCGTAAGTGGAATGAGGTACTTCTTAATCATGCCATCTTTAGACTCAACAATGATTTCGCGGTTTCCTCTCTTCACACCACCAAAGGCAACTACTCCATCAATTTCACAAACGATGGCTGGGTTACCCGGATTACGTGCTTCAAATAATTCAGTAACACGAGGCAGACCTCCGGTGATATCTCTCAGTTTTCCTAAGATTCTTGGAATTTTCACCAATACCTGTCCGGCTTTCACCTCATCACCTTCTTCAATAGAAATGTGTGATCCTACGGGCAGGTTATATTGCTTAGACTCTTTACCGCTACCCACAAGTAAGGTAGGAATACGGGTTTTGTCTTTGGTTTCAATAACCACTTTTTCACGGTGACCGGTTTGCTCATCCGACTCATCCCGATAGGTAATACCATCAATGATGTTTTCGAACTTAATGGTTCCGTTAATTTCCGAGATAATTACGTTATTGAATGGATCCCAAGTACAAATAACATCTCCCTTCTTAACAACTACTCCGTCTTTAACATTCAGGGTAGAACCGTATGGAACGTTATTGGTAATCAGCAATCGATCGTTTTTCACATCGGTTATTCTAACTTCCCCTGTACGGCCAATTACTATCTTAATTTTCTTGCCTTCGTTATTTAATGCATCCACCGTTCTTAATCCGTCGAACTGAAGGGTTCCGTCGAATTTCGCTTGAAGCGTAGATTCTACCGAAGCAGATCCCGCAACACCACCCACGTGGAAAGTACGCAAAGTAAGCTGCGTACCCGGCTCACCAATCGACTGGGCTGCAATAATACCTACTGCATCTCCGCGTTGTGCGAGATAACCGGTAGCTAGGTTTTTACCATAACATTTTACGCAAACTCCCCGCTTACATTCGCAGGTAAGTACAGAGCGGATTTCAACAGTTTCAATACCGGCATCTTCTACTCGCTTGGCTTCTTCGTTGGTAATTTCTTCACCGGCACGAATAATCAACTCATCTGTTATCGGATGATATACATCGTGCAACGAAGTTCTGCCTTCAATACGATCACTCAGTGGTTCAATGATGTCTTCATTATCTTTCAGAGCAGTCATGGCATTACCACGCAGCGTACCGCAATCGTCTTCTCCAATCACCACATCCTGAGAAACATCCACCAACCTACGAGTCAGGTAACCGGCATCGGCTGTTTTCAAAGCCGTATCGGCCAAACCTTTTCTGGCACCGTGTGTAGAGATAAAGTAATCCAATACATTCAATCCTCCTTTAAAGTTAGAGAGAATCGGATTTTCAATTACCTCACTACCGGTACTTCCGCTCTTACGGGGCTTAGCCATCAATCCACGAATACCCACGAGCTGTTTAACCTGTGTTTTACTACCACGGGCTCCGGAATCCAACATCATAAATACGGAGTTGAATCCTTGCTTATCGATCGTCATTTCACGAATCAAACTTTCCGTAATCTTCATATCCACACGACCCCAGATATCAATCACCTGATTGTATCGTTCGTTATTGGTGATTAAACCCATGTTGTAGCTTTCCCAAACCTCATCTACTTCTACCTTAGCAGAATCCAATAATTGATTTCTGATTTCTGGTACAATCAAGTCGTTTACGCTAAACGACAATCCACCTTTGAATGCCATGCGGAATCCAAGGGTTTTGATGTCATCCAAAAACTTGGCAGTTTTAGGAACGTTGGTGATTTTAATAATATCTCCAATAATTTCACGTAAACTTTTTTTGGTAAGCAATGCATTTACATAGCCTACTTCTACCGGTACATGCTGGTTAAACAATACACGACCCACTGTGGTATCAATCAACTTTCTTACCAACTGTCCGTTTTCACGAACCATCGTTCTCACCTTAATATTGGCATGCAAATCTGCTATCCCTTCATTATAGGCAATAATCACTTCATCCATATTGTAAAACGCCATACCCTGACCTTTTACTATTTCAGTGTCGGTTGATTTCTTACCCTTGGTGATGTAGTATAATCCCAGTACCATGTCCTGAGAAGGCAGGGTAATTGGGGTACCATTTTGTGGGTTAAGAATGTTGTGTGATGATAACATCAGCAACTGGGCTTCCAAAATTGCAGCATTGCTCAAAGGCACGTGCACAGCCATTTGGTCACCATCAAAGTCGGCATTGAATGAGGAAGTTACCAACGGGTGCAACTGGATGGCTTTTCCTTCTACCAATTTAGGCTGGAATGCCTGAATAGAAAGTCTGTGCAGCGTTGGGGCCCGGTTTAATAATACCGGGTGCCCTTTTAATATATTTTCTAGGATATCCCAGATAACGGCTTCTTTGCGATCTACCAGTTTTTTAGCTGATTTTACGGTTTTTACAATGCCGCGCTCAATCAGTTTTCTGATAACAAATGGCTTGAACAATTCAGCCGCCATATCTTTAGGCAATCCACATTCGTGTATTTTCAGTTCTGGTCCTACCACAATTACCGAACGACCGGAGTAATCTACCCGCTTTCCTAAGAGGTTCTGACGGAAACGTCCCTGCTTTCCTTTCAGCACATCAGATAAAGATTTAAGGGCACGACCACCTTCCGCTTTTACGGCATTGGATTTACGGCTATTATCGAACAGGGAGTCAATTGCTTCCTGCAACATTCTTTTTTCGTTCCGAAGAATTACTTCAGGGGCTTTAATCTCTAACAAACGCTTTAAACGGTTGTTACGGATAATAACCCGGCGGTATAAATCATTCAAATCGGAGCTGGCAAAACGTCCGCCATCCAATGGCACCAAGGGTCTTAATTCTGGTGGAATAACGGGAATATATTGCATCACCATCCACTCGGGGCGGTTGGTAATGTGGTGACTGGCTTCACGGAATGATTCCACCACACTCAGGCGCTTTAAGGCATCTGCCTTTCTTTGCTGAGAAGTTTCGGTGGCAGCAGAGTTACGCAGTGAGAAGCTCAGTCCATCCAGGTCGATGCGCTCTAATAAGGCATGCACAGCTTCGGCACCCATCTTAGCAATAAACTTATTGGGATCTTCGTCGGGCAGGTATTGATTGTCTTTCGGTAAAATATCCAGTAAATCTAGGTACTCTTCTTCTGTAAGCAAATCACCCATTTTCAGGTTATCCTTGATACCGCCCTGAATTACTACAAAACGTTCGTAGTAAATGATGGTTTCGAGTTTTTTAGAACTCATTCCCAACAAGTAGCCGATTTTATTCGGTAAGCTCTTAAAATACCAGATATGTACAACAGGCACTACTAGTTTGATATGCCCCATTCTTTCGCGACGAACTTTCTTTTCTGTTACTTCAACGCCACAACGGTCGCAAACGATACCCTTGTAACGGATACGCTTATATTTACCACAGGCGCACTCGTAATCCTTCACCGGTCCGAAAATTCTTTCACAAAACAATCCATCCCGCTCAGGCTTGTAAGTACGGTAATTGATGGTTTCGGGCTTCAACACTTCACCAAAACTTCTTTCCAGAATATTATCTGGCGAAGCCAAACTGATGGTGATTTGCGAAAAAGATGGTCTGGGTTTATTGTCTCTTTTGAATGCCATATCTCTGATGAAAATTTGTAAGTTAAGTTTGTGTACCGTTTTTTCAATTTCGGTTGTAAAAAAGCTTTTTCTGTTTTAGCAAAACACTTGCGTAAACAGTATGGCCATACAGATACGATTTATCTGCATGGCCAATGGCTGATTTATTCAAATTTAAGATCCAGTCCTAGTCCACGCAATTCATGTACTAATACATTGAATGATTCGGGAACACCGGGTCTTGGAATATTATCTCCTTTAACAATAGCCTCATAGGTTTTCGCTCTTCCAATGATATCATCCGATTTGAGGGTAAGCAATTCCTGCAGGATGTTGGCAGCACCATATGCTTCCAGTGCCCATACTTCCATCTCTCCAAAACGCTGACCTCCAAACTGAGCCTTTCCACCCAGCGGCTGTTGTGTAATCAAGCTATACGGTCCGATTGAACGGGCGTGCATCTTATCATCTACCATGTGGTGCAGCTTAATCATATAAATCACGCCCACAGTGGCTTTCTGATGGAAACGCTCTCCAGTTTCACCATCGTACAGATAAGTATGTCCATTCCGGGGAATACCCGCTTCAACACAATATTGTTCAATCTGATCGGTAGAAGCTCCGTCGAAAATTGGGGTAGCAAACTTCAGTCCCAAACGCTTTCCCGTCCAGCCAAGAATCGTTTCATAGATCTGTCCCAGATTCATACGAGAAGGTACTCCTAATGGATTCAGTACAATATCAACCGGTGTACCATCTTCCATAAACGGCATATCTTCTGCACGTACAATTTTGGCAACAATACCTTTGTTTCCGTGGCGGCCGGCCATCTTATCTCCCACTTTCAACTTACGCTTAACCGCTAAGTAAACTTTAGCCAGTTTCAATACACCTGCAGGTAACTCATCACCAATAGAGATGTTGAATTTTTCCCGCTTGTATCTTCCCAGCTCTTCGTTAAACTTGATGCTGTAATTGTGTAAAAGGGTATTAATCTGATCGTCGGTTTTAGCATCACCCGTCCAGCCCAATGGGTTTACATTCTGGTAGTCAATCGTACTCAGGTTCTTTTGATTGAACTTGGCACCTTTACCTATCAACATTTCACCAAAGTTGTTGCTTACGCCAGTAGAAGTTTTATCCTTCAACAGGGTTTGCAATTTATCCAGCAACAATTCCTGTAAACTTTCCCCATTTTGCGCATGTACTTTCTCTACTTTTTCCAACAAAGCTTTTTCGCGGATTTTACCGTTCTTGTCTTTCTTGGCGCGCTGGAATAATTTCTTATCAATTACCACACCCTCTGTTCCGTTCGGTGCCTTTAGAGAAGCATCTTTGGCATCACCGGCTTTGTCTCCGAAGATTGCACGCAATAGTTTCTCTTCTGGAGTAGGATCAGATTCTCCTTTAGGGGTGATTTTACCAATCAGGATATCTCCTTCTTTAATAGTCGCACCAATGCGGATAATTCCATGTTCATCCAAATCTTTGGTAGCTTCTTCAGATACATTGGGAATATCGGGCGTTAATTCCTCTTCACCCAATTTGGTATCGCGCACTTCCAGTTCATATTCTTCAATATGCACAGAGGTAAACAAATCTTCCCGCACTACTTTTTCACTGATTACAATGGCATCCTCGAAGTTGTAACCTTTCCATGGCATGAATGCCACTTGCAGGTTGCGTCCGAGCGCCAGTTCACCCTCTTTGGTTGCATATCCTTCTGTTAAGAAATCGCCTTTCTTCACTTTCTGACCCTTTCTGACTGCTGGGCGCAGATTGATACAAGTAGCCTGATTAGTTTTGATGAATTTGGTTAATTTATAAATCTGCAAATCATCATTAAAGCTAACCAGTCTGTCCAGATCATTTCTATCGTAGCGAACATGAATTTCATTGGCATCTACAAATTCTACTACGCCATTTCCTTCCGAATGCATTTGAATACGAGCATCACGCGCAGCTTTTCCTTCTAATCCGGTACCTACAATCGGTGCTTCGGGACGTAAAAGGGGTACAGCCTGGCGTTGCATGTTCGATCCCATCAGGGCACGGTTGGCATCATCGTGCTCAAGGAACGGAATCAGGGAAGCACTCAAACCAACAATCTGGTTAGGGGCTACGTCCATATATTCCACTTCTTCTTTATCCAGTATGGGGAAGTCACCCGTTTGGCGGGAAACTACTTTATCTTCTGCAAATTCACCTTTCTCGGTAAGGGGTGAATTACTTTGGGCAATTTTGGCGGAATCTTCTTCTTCGGCACTCAGGAAAGTAAGTTCTTTCATGTTTACTTTTCCACTCACTACCTTACGATAAGGGGTTTCAATAAAGCCCATATCATTAATAGCAGCATGCACACAAAGGGTAGATATCAATCCGATATTGGGTCCTTCCGGTGTTTCGATGGTACACAATCTTCCATAGTGAGAATAGTGTACGTCTCTTACTTCAAATCCAGCACGCTCTCTGCTCAAACCTCCTGGCCCCAGTGCAGAAATTCTCCGCTTATGGGTAATCTCACTCAAAGGATTGGTTTGATCGAGGAATTGCGAAAGTTGTGAGGTTCCAAAGAATGAGTTGATAACAGAAGATAGGGTACGGGCATTGATCAAATCAACAGGCGTAAACACTTCATTATCGCGCACATTCATTCGCTCGCGGATGGTACGTGCCATACGGGCAAGTCCCACTCCAAACTGAGCATATAACTGCTCACCCACGGTACGAACCCGGCGATTGCTCAGGTGATCAATATCGTCGATTTCAGCTTTCGCATTGGTTAACCGAACCAGGTATTTGATAATTTCAATGATATCCTGTTTGGTTAGTACTTTTTTCTGTAAAGGATACTCTAATCCAAGTTTACGATTGATTTTGTAACGACCCACTTCTCCTAAATCATAGCGCTTATCACTGAAGAATAATTTATCAATGATGCCACGGGCCGTTTCGTTATCGGGTGCATCGGCTCCTCTTAACTGGCGGTAAATATGCTGCACCGCTTCCAGTTCGCTATTGGAAGTATCCTTATTCAGGGTATTGTAGATGATGGCATAATCTCCACCTACATCTTCCTTCTGCACAAATACACTTTTCACTTCCATTTCGATGATGGTAGCCACGGCTTCTTCATCCAACACCGTATCTCTTTCCATCACAATATCGTTTCGCTCGATACTTACTACCTCACCGGTATCTTCATCCACAAAATCTTCTACCCAGGTTCTTAGAACGCGGGCAGCCAGTTTTTTGCCGATTTGGGCAGCCAGTGATTTTTTGTCGGCTTTCACCTCAGTAGCCATTCCGAATAATTCCAGAATGTCTTTATCGGTTTCAAATCCGATGGCACGCAACAAAGTGGTAACCGGAAATTTCTTCTTCCGGTCGATGTATGCATACATCACATTGTTGATGTCGGTAGCAAACTCCATCCAGGCTCCCTTGAAAGGAATTACCCGGGCAGAATATATCTTCGTTCCATTGGGGTGGGTGCTCTGACCAAAAAATACTCCGGGAGAACGATGTAATTGAGAAACAACCACGCGCTCGGCACCATTAATTACAAAAGTACCACGGGGCGTCATGTAAGGGATATTCCCTAAAAACACATCCTGCACAATGGTTTGAAAATCCACATGCTCCTCATCATTACAGCTGAGGCGCAACTTGGCTTTCAAAGGCACGGCATAGGTAAGCCCTCTTTCCATACACTCTTCAATCGTGTAACGGGGCGGATCAATAAAATAATCCAAGAACTCCAGCATGAAGATGTTCCGGGTATCTGTGATAGGAAAATTTTCCTTAAACACACGAAACAATCCTTCCACATTCCGCTTATCGGGTGTGGTTTCTAACTGAAAAAATTCTCTGAAAGATTCTAACTGGATGTCGAGCAGGTCCGGCGCTTCTGCTAAATGTTTTGTTTTTCCGAAGCCGACCCTGTTGTGCAATGTAGTAGTAGACATATATGCGTAAAAGCGGTTTTCGTAAGTAAAATTTTGGGAAGAAGAATGACCTTCTAATAGTACTGTTAATCAGACACTTGTAATACTGCAACGCAGGGTTGCCATGTCCGGTAGCCAGCTAGCCCAAAATAAAGGATGGCAAAGGTAAGCAATCAGGGGCAACCTGAAAAACAAATTTTAGACCAAACTCCCTTTTGTGGAAAAAAATGGTCAAAAAAAATTCAACGCTTCAGCAACCGACTTCCTGTCATTAAAATACCAGCAGTCCGCCTCCGGCGGAAACTACTGGTATTAAAATTATCTATATACATTGATTATCATGGGGTTTGTTTTTTCCCTTCTCCTTTGGGGGGCATCCTAACATACCCCAAGTTTTACCAAATACGGGCCCTGTTTTCTGGTTTCCGGTACATTTTATGCTTTTCCGTTACCCCAAAATGGGTATAAAAGGGGTCGAAATTGCTCAGCGGACCCAAAACCCTGAATTCTTCAGGTGAATGGGGATCAACCGAAATACCGGTTCGTACATTTTCCGGGCGGTTTTTTATACGCCAAGCCTGGGCAAAACCCAGAAAAAAGCGCTGTTGCGGGGTGAAACCTTCTATTTTTTCTGTGCTCTTGGCCTGATTAGTTAATTGAAAAGCATCCCATGCAATCGCCAATCCACCGATATCCGCCAGATTCTCACCCAGGGTGAGTTGTCCGTTAACCGACAAACTATCCAGCACTTTAAAGCCATTATATTGCTCAACAACGCCATTGGCCTTTTGGGTAAATTTCGCTCCATCAGAAGCTTGCCACCAATCTTTCAGGTTTCCGCTGGCATCATATTGGCGTCCCTGATCATCAAATCCATGCGTCATCTCATGACCAATCACCAAACCGATCGCCCCATAATTGATGGCATCATCCGCATCAGCATTAAAGAATGGCGATTGAAGTATGCCCGCAGGAAATACGATTTCATTGAATACCGGATTATAATAGGCATTTACCGTTGGCGCAGTCATCCCCCACTCCGTTTTATCTACCGGCTTACCAATCTTCTTAAGATTCTCTGCCAAATCGTGCTGCTGGATGCTTTGAATATTTTCAAAATACGTATCCCGGTTAATGGTTACATCCTCATAACTTTTCCAAGTATCCGGATAACCAATCTTTTTGATAAAGGCACTTAACTTTATCTGTGCCTGAGCCTTGGTGGTATCCGACATCCAGTCTAAGCCCGCAATTCTTTTTTGAAAAGCGATTTGCAAATTATTCACCAGTTCATCCATTCTTTTTTTAGCAGCCGGCGGAAAATATTTCTCAACATACAACTGACCCAACAAATCCTTCAAGCCTTCATCCGAACTTTGTACCATAGTTTTCCAACGGGGTGGCTGTTCGGTTAACCCAGAGAAAACCTTTCTAAAATCGAACCGGGTATCCCTAAACTGCTTACTCAGGTTTCGGGCATTGCTGGAGATATAATCATATGCGGCTTTTTGCTTCCACACTTTTATCGGCTCTGAGGCGAGCAGTTTGCCAAGGGCAGCATAATAGGCAGGTTGCGACACATTTACACTATCAGTTTGAATTCCCATTTTAGAAAATAACTCGGGCCAGTTTACTTGAGGCGCTTGCTGTTGTAACTGGGCAACCGACATCTTATGGTAGTTTTTTATTGGGTCGCGTAATTCAACCGGTGTAAGGTGCGAAGCAGCTATTTTAGTTTCTAAAGCCAATACCTGCGCTGCCTGCTTTTGTGCCAGTGCAGCATCTGTTCCGGTTAATGTAAAATAGGTTTCAATATTTTTAACAAAGGCATTGCGAATACTTACGGAAATAGAATCGGTTTTGGTATAGTAGCTTTTCTCTGGTAAGGATAGCCCTGCCTGTGTTAGCACCAGAATATTTCGGCTGCTGTTCTTTTCATCTGCCGAAACATAATACCCAATCGGCGAAAAATCGTTGGCCAACTTCATTTCATCTCCCATCAGTTGAATCAACTGCTGATAAGTTGTAACGGCTGCAATTTTAGCCAGCGTGTTTTTCAATGGTTCACTTCCTCTTTTTTCAATGGTGGCTGTATCCATACCACTGGCATAGTAATCGCCCACTTTCTGTGCGGCACTTCCTTTGGGATGATTGGTGTTCGCAGCTAACCCATCTAAAATAATGCGGAGTTTTTTTAAGTTATTATCATACAAACTATAAAAGCTACCCCAGCCCGATTGATCATCCGGGATTTTGGTGGTTGCCAGCCATTTTCCGTTTGCATATTTAAAAAAATTATCACCCGGTTGAATGGAAGTATCCATGCCGGCTACATCAAAAGCAGCTGCTTCGGGTTGAGCAGTATTTTTACAGGAGCTGAGCCCAGCCGCTACACAAAGGATTAGCAAAAGGGAATATTGTTTCATACTTTTTTTTCTTAAAAATAAATAACGCTTCTGGGAAACCAATAACTATTTGGATAAGCGGTATGCTAATTAGATGAATATACCCGGGTAAAAACAAAAAAGCCGACCTCGCAGGAGGTCGGCTTATAAAATTCAAAGAAGAATAATTACTTGATTTCCACTTCAGCACCGGCTTCTTTCAGCTTATTGGCTACTTCTTCGGCTTCTGATTTAGAAACACCTTCTTTAACTGGCTTCGGTGCACCGTCTACCAGGTCTTTGGCTTCTTTCAGTCCTAAACCGGTTAATTCTTTAACGATTTTCACCACAGTCAATTTGCTGGCACCTCCGCTAACGATGATTACATCAAAGGCTGTTTTTTCTTCAACAGCAGCTGCTCCGCCACCGTCGCCGCTGGCCATTACTACTGCAGCAGCAGCGGGTTCGATACCGTAATCTGCTTTTAGTACATCTGCTAATTCTTGAACTTCTTTAACTGTTAAGCCTACTAATTGTTCGGCTAATGCTTTTACGTCTGCCATAGTTTGTAAATTTTTTCCGTCTTCATATCACCTGGGTGATCCGACGGAGGGTTTAAAAAAATTTGCCGTTGGGCGTTTATTTGAATAAAAAAATCCGTTGTTATTAAGCTTCTGCCGGTGTGGCATCGGCTTGTTTTTCGTGGTGGTGCAACAGGGCTGCCAATACACGTTTGGCAGGTGATTGCAACAATCCGAGTACCTCTCCGATTAATTCGTTCTTCGTCTTAATCTTGGTGAGTGCTAACAGTGACTCGTCGCCGGTAAATACATCACCATTAATAAACGCGGCCTTTAATTGAGGGCGGTTGGTGTTAGATGATTTACGGAATGCGCTGAGAATTACAGCTGGCTCTTTCGGATTATCGGAGAACATGAGCGCAGTAACTTGATGCAGGGAATCAAACACACCAGCATACTTTTCAGCATCCAGTGATTCGAGGGCCTTGCGAATCAGGGTATTTTTAGCCACCTTCATTTCTACTTGCTTGTTGAAACAAGTTCTGCGGAGGGTACTCACCTGAGCAACCGAAAGCGATTCAGTATCGGTAATGTAGAAGTTATTGTACTGAGAGAATTTTTCTTTCAGTATTTCAATCACTTCATTTTTCTCTTGCTTTGTCATAACTAATTTTTTTTAGAGCCCGGGTCATTTCCAAGCGCCAGAGGCGCACAGATCACAGGGATTAGTTGATTAATGATTTTGTGTCTAAGGCAATACCCGGACTCATCGTGCTGGCCATACTTACCCCTTTCAGGTAAATACCTTTGGCGGCAGAAGGCTTCAGCTTGTTAATTGCATTGATCAGTTCGGCACTGTTTTCGGCAATCTTATCTGAAGAGAAAGAAACTCTTCCAATAGAAGCGTGTACAATTCCGGATTTATCAACCTTAAAGGCAATTTTACCACCCTTTACTTCATTTACGGCTGCTGCTACGTCGTTGGTAACGGTTCCGGTTTTAGGGTTTGGCATTAAGTTACGAGGACCGAGCACTTTACCCAGTTTACCAATTTTAGGCATCACAGATGGGGTAGCGATAATTACATCAACTTCCACCCAGCCACCTTCAATTTTGGTGATAAACTCATCCAAACCTACAAAATCTGCACCGGCTTCTTTGGCTGCTGCTTCTTTATCGGGTGTGCAAAGAACGAGTACTTTTTTTGTTTTACCGGTACCATGTGGAAGGGAAACCGTTCCCCGAACCTGCTGGTCGGCTTTTTTGGGATCAACGCCCAAACGGATATGAAGGTCTACAGAACTGTCGAACTTCGTACAATTGATTTCTTTAACTAAAGCGGAAGCATCCTTGAGGGAATACATTTTATTTTTATCCACCTTAGTAACTGCTACTTTTCTTTTTTTAGTAAGTGCCATTTTCTACTAGTTGTAATTGCCTATGCAATTGGTGAATAATAATTAATTTTCCCAGGGGGCTTTTCCATCAACTGTAATTCCCATACTGCGGGCAGTACCGGCCACCATGCTCATGGCGCTGTTTACAGTAAATGCATTTAAATCAGACATCTTGTCGTTGGCAATAGCCTCAATCTGATCCCAGGTAACCTTGCCCACTTTCTGGCGGTTACTTTCTTTGGAGCCGGACTGAATTTTGGCTGCTTCCATTAACTGAACAGCGGCTGGGGCTGTTTTGATTACAAAGTCGAAAGACTTGTCGGTGTAAACAGTGATAAGCACGGGAACTACTTTTCCCATTTTATCCTGCGTTCTGGCATTGAATTGCTTGCAGAACTCCATAATGTTAACACCCTTTGAACCGAGTGCCGGGCCTACGGGAGGCGCAGGATTGGCTTGTCCGCCTTTCACTTGCAACTTCACGAAGCCAGAGATTTCTTTGGCCATTTTTTTTAGATTTAATTGGTGATAGCGTCTCGCCTAAGGCTAGACTCCCAAATTCAATCATTCTCGTAAAAGAACTTTTGGGGCGGCAAAGGTAGGGATATTGTCTTTATTTTCCAATTATTTTGGGTTCTAAGCGGCTAAATCTGCCTTTTTTCGGCTGTATGCACAAAAAAAGCCGCCGAAATTCGGCGGCTTTGTAAGAAAAACGGGTTCGGTTAGCTGATTTTCTCCACCTGCATGTAGCTGAGTTCTACCGGTGTAGAACGGCCGAATATTTTTACGGTAACCTTTAATTTCTTTTTCTCATCATTCACGTCCTCAATTACCCCATTGAAATCATTGAAAGGTCCTTCAATAATTTTAATGGTTTCGCCAATGATAAATGGTTCGCTCATGGTAACGCCTTGGTCGTTCATTTCATCTACCTTACCTAGCATTTTATTCACTTCAGCTTTGCGGAGCTTAACGATATTTCCTTTTGAACCCTTTCCGTCGGTTAAAAAGTGCATCACATTGCTCACATTGCTGATGTGTTGTACAATATCGTCGGAGAGTTTACCATCCAGCACTTCCATCATTACATAGCCAGGATAATAGTTTTTTTCGCGCATTACTTTTTTACCGTTCTGCACTTTATATACTTTCTCCATGGGCAGGAAAACCTGCTTAATGATGGTTTGCCATCCACTGCGTAAAATATCTTTATCCAGATACTCCTTCACTTTTCTTTCCTTTCCACTCACCACGCGCAACACATACCATTTGGTATCGGGTGCAGGGGGAGCTGTATTTTCTACCACGGTAGTGGTGGTTTCCATCGTATCCATAAGAATGATTACTTAAAGAGTGAGTAAATCAATTTCAGCAACTGATTGCTGGCAAAATCCATCAGCGATACCATGGCGGTAATCAGAATCGTTGCAACCAGTACAATCATAGTACTTTGTTGTAAGTGATTCCAACTGGGCCAGGTTACTTTTTCCAGCAGTTCCTGATAACTTTCGCGGAAATAATTGGCAATTTTATTCATAAAAAATATTTGAAACCCATTAGGTTGCACGGGCACTAGGATTCGAACCCAGATCAAAGGTTTTGGAGACCTCTACACTAACCGTTGTGCTATGCCCGTATAAAGCTAAAAGCTATTCCGGAGACCGGAACAGCTTTTAGAAATGTTGACAAATGTAATAAAACATTTGTAAATAAACCGTGAAAGCTAGGCTTCCAGGCTTATTTTAAAATTTCAGTAACCTGACCGGCACCTACGGTACGTCCACCTTCGCGGATAGCGAATTTCAGACCTTTTTCCATAGCGATCGGCTGAATCAGCTTCACAGAAAGGTTAATATTATCACCGGGCATTACCATTTCCGTTCCTGCAGGCAGGGTTACTTCACCGGTTACATCGGTAGTACGGAAATAGAATTGAGGACGGTATTTGTTAAAGAAAGGGGTATGACGACCACCTTCTTCTTTGCTTAGTACATAAACCTCTCCTTTGAACTCAGTGTGCGGAGTGATAGATCCTGGCTTGCAAAGTACCATACCTCTACGGATTTGGGTCTTTTCAATACCACGAAGTAACAAACCTGCATTATCACCAGCTTCTCCTTCATCTAACAATTTCTTAAACATCTCAACACCAGTAACAGTAGAAGTTAAAGGGGCTTCCATTAAACCAACAATCTCAACACCTTCACCCACTTTAATACGACCACGCTCGATACGACCCGTTGCAACCGTACCACGACCTGTGATAGAGAATACATCTTCTACACTCATCAAGAATGCCATATCCACCGGACGAGGAGGCAAAGGAATATAAGTATCAACGGCTTCCATCAGCTCATCGATTTTTGCTACCCACTTTGGATCTTCAGCCAAAGCACCCGTAGCAGAACCTTGAATGATAGGAGTATTATCTCCGTCGAAACCGTATGAAGTTAATAATTCACGGATTTCCATTTCAACCAGTTCAAGCAACTCAGCATCATCTACCAAGTCAACCTTGTTCATAAATACTACGATACGAGGTACACCTACCTGACGAGCCAACAAGATGTGCTCCTTAGTTTGCGGCATAGGACCATCTGTAGCGGCTACCACCAGAATAGCACCGTCCATTTGAGCAGCCCCGGTAATCATGTTCTTCACATAATCGGCGTGACCAGGACAGTCAACGTGCGCATAGTGGCGATTAGCTGTTTGGTATTCTACGTGCGCAGTATTGATAGTGATACCCCTTTCTTTTTCTTCAGGAGCTCCATCAATCTCGTCATACTTCTTTGCTACGTTACCCATACCTTTTTTAGACAAGATCATGGTAATAGCTGCTGTTAAAGTAGTTTTACCATGGTCAACGTGACCAATGGTACCTACGTTTACGTGGGGTTTTTCCCTCTTAAAGGTCTCTTTTGCCATTTTTATCGTTTTTTATTGTGTTTTTCAATGGTGGTTGCTGCCAACCGGGTTAATAAATGTGAGTTTTGAGCCCGCAAGGTAATCATTTACTTGCGATACCGGCCAAACTCCAGGCCTTATTTGTTGCCATTTCCCGGTTACCCGGTACTACTGGTTGAAGCAGAGCCGTTGATGAGAATCGAACTCACGACCTCTTCCTTACCAAGGAAGTGCTCTACCACTGAGCTACAAAGGCATTCACTCAGTAAACCAACTAGAGCGGAAGACGAGGGTCGAACTCGCGACCTATAGCTTGGAAGGCTATCGCTCTACCAATTGAGCTACTTCCGCTTTTTCTGCTGAAACTGGCCGACAGTTACCAACAGCTTTTAAAAGAACAATTCATTGCTCCGAAAAACAATGGATGTGGGCAGAGCAGGGTTCGAACCTGCGTACTCGTGAGAGAACAGATTTACAGGCTGTCGCCTTTAACCGCTCGGCCATCTGCCCTTGAATTCGTCACACAAAGTAAAAATATACGAACGCGTTTTATTTCGCACCCTATCCTTACCTCCTTGTATGTTGGAGAGCCGAAGATGGGACTCGAACCCGCGACCTGCTGATTACAAATCAGCTGCTCTACCAGCTGAGCTACTTCGGCATTATTGGTCTACTACTTGCCGAAACTTACCCATTTTCCTCCCCAAAAAGGATAAAAAACAAGCAAATTCAGCGGCAAAATACAAAGAACTATCCCCATTTTTTGGGATGGCAAAGGTAATGGAAATCTTTATTCGGCAAAATTTTGAATTGAATATTTTTCACCTAAAATTTCCAACCGGCCAAAAAGGCACCATTTTGTTTCCTTTTTCTGCCCATTTCTAACCCAACTTCCTGATTTTCTTCCACCCAGTCGATAAAAAAAGGCAGGTGACTAATCATCACCTGCCCCTGATTACCTTTTCGTATAACCAACCCTAGGCGGCTAATTTTTCTTTTTTTCTTTTTAACTGATTAATCATAGACTCCAACGCCTTGTCGAATGACTCTTCAAATTGTTTGGTAGAGCATTTGGTAAATAAATCGTGCCTGGGCACATGTACCTTAATTTCTACCACTTTGTCTTTGATAACGTGCACCACATTGTCTAGTTTTAAAAATACTTCTACTTTAATAAGTGAGTCGTGAAAAGTGGTTAGCTTTTCTGCTTTCCGGGTCACATAATCGACCAGTTTGGCATCTGCTTCAAAATGCACCGTGTGGATGTGTAAATTCATGACATATCGTTTTCAGTGAAAAAATTTCCGGCTATCAATCCCATCGGATATAAACCGAAATTACAATAGAAAGTTACGAATCTTTTTACCTGAAAACATGACTTTTGTCGGGTTTGTACAACTTTTAAGATTTCTTTTTATCAGGCCTTGGGATGGGCTTTCTGAAAGATAGATTTCAGCTTTTCGATGCTGTTGTGGGTATATACCTGGGTAGCTGCTAAACTGCTGTGCCCTAGTAAATCTTTTACGGCGGTTAGCTCTGCCCCGTGGTTCATCAGGTGGGTGGCAAAACTGTGCCGGAGTATATGCGGACCCTTTCGTTGCTGAGTGGTTACTCGGGATAAATGCTTCTTAACCAAATCGTACACCTGCCGGGCTGTAAACTTTTTTCCCCGATGCGTTACCATCACTTCCGGCACCTGCCGAAATGCCTCCGAACGGGCATCTATATATGCCCGGATAGCCTGTTGCAATTCGGGGGATAAGGGTATAATCCGCTCCTTATTTCCCTTACCAATTACCCGCATCTGGCCATTGGAGGGGTCGAATTGCTGTTGGCGCCAGTTTACCAGCTCACTTACCCGAATGCCGGTAGCATATAAAAGGTTGATGATTAACTGCTCGCTTATCCCCTGCCAATCGCCGGGAAAAGGCAGATCTTCTAATAAGCGATGCATGTCTTGCTCTGCCACAAAAGCCGGCAAACGCTTCTGAACCTTGGGAGAAACCACCGTAGTTAAAGGCGATTGTTGTACCACCCCCGTTTTTATCAAATGCCGGTAATACGATTTGAGGGTGGATATTTTTCGATTGATGGTTCGGGAACTGATGCCCTCCTCCTTCATCTCCGCCAGCCAACTCCGCACCATAGAGGCGGTAACAGCACCCACTGCCGGAGATTCATAAGCAGAAGCCAGATAGGCAGTCCACTGGGTTAAATCCAGCTCATAAGAAGTTACCGTATGCGGCGAATACCTGCGCTCGTAGCGCAAATAATCTAAAAAGGTTTGAACGGATTTGGGTTGAGTTTCAGGCATAAAAAAAGCAGCCTAAAGTTACTAAACTCCGGCTACTTTAACGAGATTCAATTCAACAGCAATTATCCTTCGATCTTGCCGCTGGCTATATTTTGCTTGTAAATGGCTTTCAAAACTTCTCCGCGACGAACAACGGATGGCTTTACAAAAGCTTGACGGCCTCTGAGTTGCAGCAAAGTTTTGCTTTTCTCAAATTTCTTCTTGTACTTCTTAAGCGCCTTGTCAATGTTTTCGCAGTCTTTAGAATCGATGATTAACATATGATATACCTCCTCAGGTGTTTTTAGGGAGGCAAATATACGATTTCCGTTGATTTTCCAATAAAAAATCCGTTTTTCCGCTGGAAGGCTTGATTTTACCCCCGGCTGGCAGTAACTTGCCGACATGTTTACCGGAATAATCGAATCTTTAGGTCGGGTTTTATCTGCTACCCCATCCGGCAACAATACCGTTTTTTGGGTAGAAAGCCCCCTCAGTAATGAACTTTCGATCGACCAAAGTATCAGTCATAACGGCGTTTGCCTCACTATTGAAGAAATTAAAGGTACAGCCCACCGCGTTACCGCCATTCAGGAAACGCTTGAAAAAACCACCTGCGGGGGATGGACTACCGGCACCCCCATCAACCTAGAACGCTGCCTGGCAGCCAATGGGAGACTAGATGGCCATATGGTACAAGGGCATGTAGACAGTACCGCTGTTTGCCTCAGCCGAGAAGATGCCAATGGCAGTTGGAAATATCGCTTTCAATTTCCTGAAAAATTTGCTGCGCTGGTAATTGAAAAGGGTTCAATTGCCGTAAACGGTATCAGTTTAACCTGTTTTGAAGTGGGAACAGATGCTTTTTCCGTTGCGATTATCCCCTACACTTTCCACCATACCAATCTGGAATCCGTATTTCCCGGCTCAACCGTAAATATCGAGTTCGATATATTGGGTAAGTATATCCTGCGTGCCCGGGAACTTTCCGAAAAGAGTCAGGCTAAATAGATTTCCCTTGTAAGGCGCCTTTTACAGCCACATCCATGACTCTTTCAGCGAAGGGGCGGGTAACCTCATTCAACTCCTCTGTTTTACGCTGTATTAAATCTTTATCTGCCATGGTAAGGGATAACTGCAGGGCTTGCATGGCGGCTGCGGTGGCGGTTAATTCCTCTGCAGATAACAGGGTGGTATTCTTTTGTATAAATTTTTCGGTAACGCTTAATATTTGCTCTCCTTCTGTGCGGGCTTCCACCAGTGCACGTTCTACCATATCCGATTTTGCATGGGTGATACTTTCTAGCAGCATCTTTTCAATTTCTTCGGAACTAATGCCATACTGAGGTTTCACTTCAATTTCCTGCGCTACCCCGCTGCGCAATTCTTTAGCCTTAACTGATAAGATACCATCGGCATTAATGGTAAAGCTCACTTCTACTTTTGCAAATCCCGCGGGCATGCCGGGAATGCCGCGTAAACTAAAGGAAGCCAGTTTGCGGTTATCTTTTACCAGGTCTCGCTCTCCCTGAAAAACAGTAATACGCATATCACTTTGCCCATCTTGATGGGTTGTATATTGACGAGCAGCTCCGCAAGGTATTTTCGAGTTGCGGGGAATCAACACATCCATCAATCAGCCCATCGTTTCAATACCTAAACTCAGCGGCGTTACATCTAACAACAACAAACGTTGCGAATTGCCAGCCAAAATATCTGCCTGAATGGCTGCACCCAGTGCCACCACTTCATCCGGGTTTACCGAATCATTTACTGGTTTACCAAAGAAATTACTCACCGCTTGTTTGATGGCCGGAATACGGGTAGACCCACCCACCATCACTACCGTATCAATTTGATCAGCAGTTAATCCTGCATCTTGCAACGCCTGTTTACAAGATTTCAGGGTTTCTTGAATTAGTGGCGTAATCAGTTGCTGTAACTCAGCAGCCGTTAATAGAACCCTACTTCCCTCCCAGGTTGCTGAAAATTGTTCCTGCGAACTCAATTGTTTTTTAGCGCGCTCTGCCAGCAATCGAAGAGATTGGCTTTTTTGATGATTGTCGGAAAGGGAAGCTGCCGAAACATTCAGCTGTTGCATCCAATACTGAACAATGGTTCTGTCAATATCATCGCCCCCCAAATACGTATTGCCATGGGTGCTGAGCACTTCAAAAATTCCATTCGAAATATGGAGTAGAGAGATATCAAAAGTGCCGCCTCCCAAATCATACACGGCAATGGTTTTTTCTTCGGAAGAATCTAGCCCCATGCCATAGGCCAAACTAGCCGCGGTAGGTTCATTCACAATGCGCAACACA
>JAPLEI010000042.1 GCA_026391195.1 Bacteroidota bacterium
TTTTAGTAAGAGTACCCAAAGTGGATGGCTGAACCGCGCCGTAGGAAAATTGCCCGAAGCACATTCCCCCTTTCGGGCGGTTAGCTTAACAGCTGCCTTGCCCAGGTGTTTATATGGAGATCAAGAGTCGCTGGCTATTGCCAACTTACAGGAGTTTGCATTGCAGGTGCGCGGCAATCCATTAGCAGCAAAAGTGGCAGCCGGATCTTTTGAGCAACTATATGATGTTACCACCAGTGAACTGCTGAATAAAACTGCCCGGGAAAGTTTTGATGCACTGCAACAACTGAAACAGGCAAACATGAAATCGTATCCAGTAACTGCAGGCGTGGTATATCCGAATACTCCGCTCGGGAATTCTCTCAAGCAAATTGCTACGCTGATAAAAATGAATGTTGGACTGGAAGTGGCTTTTACAGAAAGTGGCGGTTGGGATACCCATTTTAATCAAGGAACCCTAAATGGAGCTTTTGCAAGAAACCTGAAGGATTTTAGTGATAGCATTGCTGCTTTTTGGGCTGATTTGTCTGCCTATCAAGATGAGGTTACTTTACTTACCATGACTGAATTTGGCCGCACGGTTCATCAGAATGGAACTGGTGGAACGGATCATGGCAGGGCCAGTTGTTTGTGGGTATTGGGCAATGATGTGCAGGGAGGTAAAGTATATCAGCAAATGAAACCCCTAAACAAAGAGAATTTAGAAGATGGCAGAGATGTGCCAGTTACTACTGATTTTAGAAGTGTATTTAGTGCAGTGGTAGGCAATCATTTATCCATCTCCCAACCCGAGCAATTGTTTCCAGGATTCAATGGCATCCTAGTTCCTCTGATGAAACGCAGCTAGTTAAAAAGCAGTATTCCTGTTTTTTTGTATATTTAGGAAAATAATTCCTGCATGCGCTGGCGTTGGATTAAATATGTGTCGCCTTTTGTGTTGTTCCTGTTTGCCTTTCAGGCTTTCAGCAATTCGGGTTGGCTGAGTTATGTTCCATTGATTTTTACATTCGTTTTCATTCCGCTGGCTGAGTTGTTAATGAAGTCTTCTACCAGCAATATATCTGCCGCTGAGGAAGAAATTGCCAAGGCAGATAAGGGCTACGATTATTTATTATACGAAATAGTGCTGCTGCAATATTATGCCCTGCTGGTATTTTTATTCTCGCTTACCGAACCAAATCTAGATACATTTACCAGGGTAGGACGCATCATTTCTATGGGATTACTTTGTGGCATTTTCGGCATCAATGTTGGGCACGAACTTGGCCACCGGAGCAATAAGATCGAGCAAATGATGGCTAAGATGTTATTGCTGAGTTCTCAGTACTTACATTTTTTTATCGAACACAATAAGGGGCACCATAAGCAAGTAGCTACTCCTTTGGATCCGGCTTCTGCTCGTCGCGGCGAGTCGTTGTATGCTTTCTATCCCCGCACGATAATTGAATCTTATATAAGTGCCTGGCATATTGCTGCTCGCGACTGTAAGAAAAAAGGCGTTAGCACCATCAGCTGGCGAAACGAAATGATTCAGTTTACTGCCATCCAACTGGCAATGCTGAGTACTATCGGGTATTTTTTTGGCCCTACCATCTTGTTCAGCTATTTGGCAAGTGCGCTCATTGGCATCTTACTATTAGAGTCGGTAAACTATATTGAACATTATGGTTTGCAACGAAAAGAAACCACACCCGGCAGTTATGAAAGAACACAACCCTGGCATAGCTGGAATAGTAATCATGTGCTGGGAAGAATCATGCTATTCGAACTGAGTCGCCACAGCGACCACCATTATGTGGCCAGTAGAAAATATCAGCTATTGCGACATATGGAAGGCGCTCCCCAAATGCCTACCGGATATCCCGGCATGCTAATACTGGCGCATATTCCACCCATATTCTTTCGGGTAATGGACCGGACTTTTCAAAAATTAGAAACGCAACAGGCAACCTCTGCATCGCCAGTGTTATAGTTTTCCATTCATGATTTCTTCCACAACACCCGGATCGAGCAGGGTAGTAGTATCTCCCAGATTATCTGTTTCGCCTTCTGCGATTTTACGTAAAATCCTGCGCATGATTTTACCGCTGCGGGTTTTTGGTAGTCCACTTACCAGTTGAATTTTATCTGGCTTAGCGATAGCGCCAATTACTCGGGTTACGGTTTGCAGGATATCGCTTTTTATTAGATCGTCGGAACCATGCGTGTTTTGCTGATGCGAACCCTGATAAATGATAAATGCATAAATGGCCTGTCCTTTTACCGGATGCGGAAATCCAACCACGGCACTCTCTACCACGCCGGCATGCATATTGATGGCATTCTCCACTTCGGCAGTACCAATGCGGTGCCCACTAACGTTTAATACATCATCTACCCTTCCGGTAATTCTATAAAATCCATCCTTATCTCGTAAAGCACCATCTCCGGTAAAATACAAACCCGGGTAAGTGGCAAAATAATTTATCCGGCACCTTTCATGATCGCCATAAGTGGTTCGTAAAATAGAGGGCCAGGGCGCTTTAATGCATAAATTACCGGAAATCGTTTCATCCCCTTCTGCCACTTTTTCGTTTCCGTTTTCATCTACCAACAGCAACTGAACGCCCGGCATGGGTAGTGTGGCCCAACTGGGTTTTTCCGGGGTTACACCTGCAAGGTTACTGATTAAACACCCGCCGGTTTCGGTTTGCCACCAAGTATCTACAATGGGACATCTTTTTTTACCAACCTGTTCATGATACCAATGCCAGGCTTCTTCGTTGATGGGTTCACCTACGGTTCCCAGTACTTCCAGCGTGGAAAGATCTTTGCCTTCCAACGGGGCATTTCCAAATGCCATTAAGCTTCTGATGGCTGTAGGGGCAGTATAAAAAATATTTACCCGATGCTTATCTATGATATCCCAAAATCTGCCTGCATTCGGGTAGGTTGGAATTCCTTCAAAAATTAAAGTAGTAGCTCCAGCACTTAGCGGACCATACGTAATATAAGTATGTCCGGTAATCCATCCGATATCAGCTGTGCAAAAATGAATTTGACCGGGCTTGTATTGAAAAACATTTACAAAAGTATAGTTGGCATAAACCATATACCCACCGCAGGTATGTACCACCCCTTTTGGTTTGCCGGTTGAGCCCGAAGTATATAAAATGAATAGGGGATCTTCTGCATCCATTTCCTCCGCTTCTACATAGGTAATACCCTGTTCTTCTACCTGTTTCATTTCATCTTCCCACCACACATCACGCCCTTTAATCATAGAAACCGGTGTGCGGGTTCGGGTACATACAATTACTTTTTTAATGGTATGATTGCCAATCAGGGCATCATCAATGATGTTTTTTAGTGGAATGTCTTTACCTCCGCGAAAAGCACCATCACAGGTTACAATAAATTCAGCCCCGGCATCTTGCAATCTGTCGGAGATACTTTGTGCCGAAAATCCACCAAATACCACACTATGAATAGCACCCATTCTGGCACATGCCAGCACGGCAATAGCTAATTCGGGAATCATGCCCATGTATAAACATACTCGGTCGCCTTTTTTAACGCCGTTGTTTTTGAGTACCTGGGTAAACTGACAAACCTTTTCGTGTAATTTTTTATAGGTAATTACCCGGGGCTGCTCATCCGGGGCATTGGGCTCCCAAATAATTGCCGGTTGATTGCCTAGTTTTTCGAGGTGACGATCTAAACAGTTTTCGGTGATATTTAATTTACCTCCCTGAAACCACTTCACATCTGGTTCGTTGAAATTCCATTCAAGGGTAGTGTCCCATTTTTTTCTCCAGGTAAAATGTTCGGCAACTGAAGCCCAGAAACCAGCGGGATCTTTGATACTGCGATGATAGGCCGCATGATAATCGGCCAAACTTTTGATTTGATAAGGGTAGTGCATAGCAATCTGATAAGAGGTTTAAAGGTACAAATTGTGGAGGTGCCTGAAAAATTATCCGGGAGTTCTTTGGATGTGCAGATAGTTTGGTGAATTGATTCATTTTATGTAAGTTGACCATCCATACCAAAGCGCTAACCGATGCGCTTTATTAATTGTTGCATTGCATGAATCAAGAAAAAGGAATTTGGAAAGTTATAGGCGCCTCTAGCCTCGGTACACTAATTGAATGGTACGATTTTTACATTTTTGGTAGTCTGGCAACCGTGCTGGCCAGTCAGTTTTTTCCGAAAGGTAATCCCACCGCTGCCCTGCTTTCTACACTAGCCACTTTTGCGGCGGGGTTTCTGGTTCGCCCTTTTGGCGCGCTGGTGTTTGGCAGATTAGGCGATATCATAGGCCGAAAACATACTTTTTTGCTTACCCTCGTAATTATGGGGGGCGCCACGTTTGCGATTGGACTGGTACCCTCATTTGAATCGATAGGATTTGCTGCCCCCATTATTGTGTTGCTCTTGCGATTGCTGCAGGGATTGGCATTGGGCGGAGAATATGGAGGAGCAGCCACTTATGTGGCCGAGCACGCCCCGGTGCATAAAAGGGGATTTTATACATCCTGGATTCAAACTACGGCCACATTGGGATTATTTGTTTCACTTGGAGTAATCTTGCTTACCCGCCATGCGCTGGATGTAAATCAAGCCAAATCAATCGCCAAGTTTAATGAATGGGGCTGGCGGATTCCGTTTCTGGTTTCTATTGTGCTGGTAGGCGTTTCTGTATATATCCGCCTCAAAATGAAAGAGTCGCCCCTGTTTCAGGAAATCAAAGATTCGGGCAATCTTTCTGTAAATCCATTGAAAGAAAGCTTTGGGCACAAAACCAATTTAAAAATGGTTTTACTGGCTTTGTTTGGGGCTACTATGGGTCAGGGCGTTGTTTGGTATACGGGTCAGTTTTATGCCCAATCCTTTATAGAAAATGTTTGCAAAATCGAATTTGATCAGTCGAGAACCATTATTATCTGGGCAATATTACTGGCTACCCCTTTCTTTGTAATTTTTGGGAGTTGGAGTGATCGAATTGGCAGAAAATGGATCATGTTGGGAGGAATGTTGCTCGCAATCGTTACCTATAAACCGCTGTTTCAGGGGCTGCTTACTTTGTCGGACCTGAGTAATCAGGTACAACTTACCGGGCTAAAGCAAATAAAGAAAACCACTTCGGTAATTCCCGGCACAACCGATACACTTCGAATCCTTACTCATCAATATTATTTTGCGGAAGGCGCCATACAAACCGTTACGGTAAAAGATACCGCCTATGCTGCTGCAGGCAGGGTTACCATTAAACCCGATGTGAAATCATTTACCCAACTGGGCAGTTCGGCCTATTGGAAAATGGTAGGACTGGTGTTTATTATGATTTTATATGTTACCATGGTGTATGGCCCCATCGCTGCTTTTCTGGTTGAATTATTCCCTACCAAAATTCGCTATACCTCCATGTCGTTGCCCTATCATATTGGCAATGGGGTATTTGGCGGACTCACTCCATTTATTGCAACCCTGCTTACAACCATCTATACGGGCGATAAACTGGCGGGATTACAATATCCAATAATTATTGCTAGCATCTGTTTGGTAATTGGGGCCTTATATATTCAGCAGGGAGTACATGATTCATCAAAAGAAAAAATCAACAACGCATGAATACCATAAAAAAATATGCTGGACTGATTTGGATGCTCTTGGGCCCATTGGCCATCTATTATCTGGTAAAAACTGCTGCAGGTGAAATTGAAAAGAAGCCCTTTTTGGATACCTGGATACAATGGGGGGTATTTACCATTGTGGCGCTTCCTATTGCTGCTGGTATGGTAATTTTTGGATATTATGCCTGGCAGGGAGAATATGACCATCTGCCCGAAGAATCCGAAGAGGGGCTGATTCACTGATTTTCACAATAAATTATCGCTTCCCCCAATACCCAATGTTTACCGCTGATGATTTGAGGGTATTTTTGGGTTCAAAATAGCACGTATGTCTATTATTGTTGCTGGATTACAAAAAAAGTATGGCACCCAACTGGCGGTGAACGATGTTTCGTTTACGTTGCAAAAGGGCGAAATCGTTGGATTTCTGGGCCCCAATGGCGCCGGAAAAAGTACTACCCTTAAAATGATTACCGGATATGTGAAGCCAGATGCAGGTAGTATTTCAGTAGAAGGAATGTTGGTGCAGGAACATCCATTGGCCGTGCGAAAAAAAATCGGCTACCTGCCAGAAGCCAATCCATTGTACTATGATATGTATGTGCGTGAGTATTTGTATTTTATGGCAGGCGTTCATAAAATTGAAGAGCCGGGGGAAGCAGTAGAAAGGGTAATTCAACTAACAGGGTTAACAAGGGAAGCACATAAAAAGAACGGACAGCTATCGAAGGGCTATAAACAGCGAGTAGGGCTTGCTGCAGCACTTGTTCATAATCCACCCGTACTGATTTTAGATGAGCCAACCAGCGGATTAGATCCCAATCAGATTATTGAGATTCGGGAAGTAATTCGCCAGTTGGGGGAGGATAAAACCATCCTCTTCTCTTCACATATTTTGCAAGAAGTAGAAGCTATTTGCGATCGGGTGTTGATTTTAAATCTAGGTCGCCTAGTGGCCGATAACCGGTTACAGCAATTACAATCATCTGGAAATGATGAACATGTGGTGGAAGTTCATATTAAAGAAGCTGTTCCCACTGCGGATTGGAACGAGATTCCCGGAATTATTCGGGTTATAATGGCTGGATCTGGTAAATATCAATTACATACCCATCAGCCCGAAGCGGTTAGTAAGGCACTGTTACAGTGGACGGTGGCAAAGGGATATACCCTGATTTCCTTTAAAACGGAGCAAGTTTCTCTGGAAGATGTGTTCAGAAATTTGACAACAAAGTAAAATAAGTATAATTTTTATTTTATTGAATGTCAAATATTTACAAACCAAATTCGGGTATTTTTCGGTAACCAAAGCTATTTTGTTACCTTGCGGAACGAAAGACGATTTTTTAGTTAATGGATAAACAACCTACAACATGAGTTATATTATTGAAGTACACGCCCGCCAGATTTTGGATAGTCGCGGAAATCCCACGGTAGAAGTAGAAGTGGTAACCGACGATGGCGCTTTGGGTAGAGCCGCGGTTCCCAGTGGAGCCAGTACCGGAATTCACGAAGCTGCAGAACTGCGCGATAACGATAAAAAGAAATATGCCGGCAAAGGCGTACTGAAAGCAGTACAAAATGTAAATGATAAAATTGCGGCTGCCATTATTGGGTATGATGTTACACAACAGGCTGCCATCGATGGAGAAATGCTAGCATTGGATGGTACCCCCAATAAATCGAAATTAGGCGCCAATGCAATCTTGGCAGTAAGCTTAGCCGCAGCTAAAGCAGCTGCGGAAGAGGCCGACCTCCCCTTGTATCGCTACATCGGCGGAACCAATGCACGTACTTTGCCCATTCCCATGATGAATATTTTAAATGGGGGTGCGCATGCAGATAA
Source organism: Bacteroidota bacterium (assembly GCA_026391195.1). Classification (GTDB taxonomy): domain Bacteria; phylum Bacteroidota; class Bacteroidia; order Chitinophagales; family Chitinophagaceae; genus Sediminibacterium. The sequence goes on from JAPLEI010000042.1 coordinate 7,462, forward strand.
CAAAATCGATTTTCAGGAATTCATGATTATGCCTGTTGGCGCAAAGTCGTTCAGCGAAGGATTGCGTTGGGGTGTTGAAATATTTCACGTTCTGAAAACGGTATTAAAGAAAAAAGGGTTTTCAACCAATGTAGGAGATGAAGGTGGATTTGCCCCCAATATTCAAAGCAATGAAGAAGCCATTGAAACTGTACTGGAAGCCATTTCAGCAGCCGGATATAAAACGGGCTCTCAAATAGCCATTGCAATGGATGCAGCCAACAGCGAATTGTGGGATGCCAAGAAGAAAAAATATGTATTCCACAAGAGCAGTGGTAAAATAGTGAGCAGTGATGAACTAGTGAAATTCTGGGAAAAATGGGTGAAGCAATATCCCATTATCTCTATTGAAGATGGCATGGCAGAAGATGACTGGAATGGCTGGAAAGCCCTAACCCAGGCGGTTGGAGCTAAATGTCAGCTGGTGGGCGATGATCTGTTTGTTACCAATGTAAATCGTTTACAAACCGGAATTGATAAGCAAATTGCCAATAGCTTATTGGTTAAGGTAAATCAAATCGGTTCGCTTACTGAAACCATCAATGCGGTTACCCTGGCACAGCATAATGGCTACACTACCATTATGAGCCATCGCAGTGGTGAAACGGAAGATACTACCATTGCCGACCTGGCGGTTGCCCTCAATTGCGGTCAAATTAAAACGGGTTCTGCCTCACGTACCGACCGGATTGCTAAATACAATCAGTTGATTAGAATTGAAGAGCAGTTAGGAGAAACCGGTATTTTTCCTACGGGCAAGATTCGATTCGGCAAATAATTGAATACATACCTATTTACAAACGCCATTGCCTTTGGGGAATGGCGTTTTTTTTAACACCTGTGTATTAGTTGATTGTTCAGGATATTGCGAATAGCTGTAATTTTATCATACAAATCCTTCACATGCAACGGCTCAAACGGATTGTAACCAACAAATACATATTGGCCGGCACCTTTTTTCTCGTTTGGATGCTGTTTTTTGATCAACGGGATATTTTTCAGCAACTGGATCGACAAAAAGACCTGAATCAGCTGGAAACAAAAAAGGTGTTTTATCAAAAGGAAATTGAAAAATCTCGTAAGGAACTGTCTGATTTACAGAGCAATCCTGCTGCTATAGAAAAATTTGCCCGGGAACGTTTTCTGATGAAAAAAGATGGCGAGGATATCTTTATCCTGGATGATTCTGCAGCGGTAAAAAATAATTAGCAGTAAAAATCGTTACCCCGTTCTACCCCCCATTCTGCCCGTTTTTCTGCAATATCGATACAGATTATCCGTTGTATGTTTAGTGGCTGAAAAGCATACCAGCCCTTACGATATGAAGGATATTACGGATGAAGATTTAATTTTGTACCACTATAATGAGGCACCTCCCTTATTAAAGGCATTGGTTGAAAAAGAATTGGCTTCCAAGAAGGAATTGAAGCATCGATATCTGCAATTAAGAAAAACCTTATCAGATTTAAACCATCTGCCGCTAACCTCACCCGCTCCTTCCATCATTCAGAAGATTCTGCGGAAGACTGGCCTATCTGGAAATTCTAACCCCTCTGCAGAATAATTTCTCTTTCCCGCCAACCCGATGAAATAGCTAATTTTACGGCATGAAACTGGCAGAGCGATACGATACAACCCTTAGCTGGCTGAATGAACAAATTCCTATTGCCGAAACGGAGTTGAGTTACGAGAATCCCTTTCAATTATTAGTTGCAGTTATCCTATCCGCCCAGTGTACCGATAAGCGGGTAAATATGGTTACTCCGGCATTGTTTAAAAAATTTCCTACGCCTGATAAATTAGCGGTGGCAAGCTTTGATGAGGTTTTCCCCCTAATACGCAGCATCTCTTATCCCAACAACAAAAGCAAGCATTTAATAGGGATGGCTATTTTGTTGATGGAAAAATTTAATGGGGAGGTTCCGCTAACGGTTGCAGAACTCATTCAGTTACCCGGCGTAGGAAGAAAAACGGCCAATGTGATCACCAGTGTAATTGATCAACAGCCCAATATGGCAGTTGACACCCATGTTTTTCGGGTGAGTAAACGAATTGGTCTGGTAACCCCCCGAGCTACCACTCCCCTGGCAGTTGAGAAACAATTGATCAAACATATTCCCAGAGATTCTGTTCATAAAGCCCACCACTGGCTGATATTACACGGCCGCTATGTTTGTTTGGCTCGAAATCCAAAATGCGGGGAGTGTGGTTTACAGGAGGTATGCAAATACTATCAATCTTCCCTAAAGAAAAAATCTACTACTCGCCGATAATTTTATCGGGTTCTTATCCGGTTTGTGTTCATATTGCTTAAATTCGGTAGTTTTAAGAAAGCTTTTTATATGAGCAGGTATGCCCCTATTCGCATCAGTATATTTTTGACAATTTTGTTGGGTTATATGCAAACAGCAGTTGCACAGTCAACGCCCAATGCGCCCGCCTACACCCCCTCCTATTTTGCCGATAAAGAGCGGGCTAAAAAACTAGCAGCACATTTTCCGCTGGTTGAACAATTGTATAAAGCCTATGCCGAAAAAAATCATTTTCCCGGGTATGCATTCGGTATTGTGTTAGATGGCAAATTGGTGTATTCGGGCAGTGGGGGATTTACCGATATTGACAAAAAAATACCGGCATCTACCCGCTCAATGTTTCGGATTGCATCCATGAGCAAAAGCTTTACTGCCATGGCTATTTTGCAACTGCGCGATCAGGGGAAATTAAAATTAGACGACCCCGTTTATCAGTATATACCCGAAATGAAAGGTCAGGCCCTTACTAAAGATGCCCAGGAAATCACTATCCGCCATTTACTTACTCATTCAGCAGGATTTCCCGAAGATAATCCCTGGGGTGATCGACATCTTGCAGATACCGACAAGCAGTTAATAGAAATGCTCAACCAAAAAATCAGCTTCTCCAATGCTCCGGGTATTGCCTATGAATATAGTAACCTAGGGTTTACTTTATTAGGATATATTATTCAAAAGGTAACTGGCACACCCTATAGTGCATATATAGAAAATAATATCTGGCAGCCCTTGGGAATAGTGCAGGCTAGTTGGGAATATAGTAAGGTTGCTCCACCTATACTTGCACACGGATATCGATGGATAGATAATAAATGGAAGGAACAACCCCTTTTGCATGATGGTATTGGGGGTGCTATGGGCGGGATGATTACTTCGGTAGAATCCTTCAGTAAATATGTAGCTTTTCATCAGCAGGCCTGGCCAGTAAGAAATGATGCTGAGGTAGGTCCGCTTAAACGCAGCAGCCTCCGCGAGATGCACCAGCCTTGGCGACTGGCATCAGTAAACGCAAACTATCGATATCCTTCCGGACGCGCTTGCCCGCAAGCGGCCGCCTATGCATATGGATTGCGATATACAGAAGATTGTGAAGGAAGAAAAACAATCGGGCATAGTGGCGGCTTGCCAGGTTTTGGCAGTAACTGGATGATATTGCCCGAATATGGAATCGGACTGATTTTCTTTGGGAATGTTACTTATGCGCCCACCAGTATGGCGAATGTGGCTGTGATGGATACACTGCTTCGATTATCCGGATTACAACCTATGTTGTTGCCACCCTCGAAAGTGTTAACGGAACGGAGAGATGCGCTGGTGCGCCTGTTGCCTGAATGGGACGGGGCAGCCAACACAGGCATTTTTGCTGAAAACTTTTTCGATGATTATTATACCAGTCAACTCCGTGAAGATGCCCGTAATATCTATGCCGCTGCCGGCCGAATACTAAAAGTAGGCGACGTAGTGCCCGAAAACCAATTGCGTGGTTATTTTATACAAGCGGGAGAGAAAGCAAATATTCGGATTAGTTTTACACTTACCCCCGAAACGCCTGCCCGCATTCAGGAGTATCATATCGCACTGGAAAAAAACTAATTTGGTTTAAGCGTATTCCGGCTCCCTCATAAATAGGAGAATCAGTACCAGCATTTCGAAAAGAATGATGCGGTTGGCACTTTCCAGTCCATTCCAGGTGCTGCTTTGCCACATAGCAAACCATTCTCCCCCTACTACTTCAAATCCGGTAAACCAGATAAGGATACCAATGCCTAATCCGATTACTGCTTTTCTTTTGGCTTCATAAAACACAGCGGCAGGTTCTCTTCGCTTTATAAACATCTCTCTGCTACCCAGTATACAAAACCATGCCATTATCAGCTCTAATAAAATAATTACTACATAACCCGCATGGTAAATCCAAGGCTGATGAATAGACCGATATTGTAATTCACTATTCGGAAAAATAGTATCCATCTTCATCACATGCTCAACAAAATAGTAGTTGGCATAGTAGTTGGTTGTATTGCCAATAAAAATCAAAAAAGACATCAGCGCTAATGAGCCAACTGTGATGATTTTAACCCAACGGAAATATAAAGTAGTTTCGGATAACATGGGTATTACATTTATTTTTCACCCGGATGGTAGGTGCTGGCTGCATTTTTTATTACATCGTCTTTATAAAACCAAACTTCCTTAAACTGTCCTTTTGTATATGCCAATCCTTGGTTATTAAAATACGGAGAAGCAGGATTTCCATTTACGCCCCCTGCCAGTAAAGAACGGGCAGTTACTTTTTTGCCAAACTCAACGGCACATACAAAACTATTACCACTACTGCCATATCGTAAGCGGGTATTGGAATAAGGGCGACTGATGAACGATGGCAAACATCCCCAGGTAGAGGCAGCTAACCCACAGGGAAAGGATGGCTGATTATCATCGAAGCTGTCTTGAATTTTTCCACTGATACGCTGAAAGCGGTTTACCTCACCCCAGGGTTTTTCCCAAGTACCAAATTTTCGCATCAGTTCGGCAATGGTTACCTGTAAGGGAGCGATCAATTGCTCGCGATTGGCAGTTGCACAAAAGCGGATTGTTTTTTCTACCACATCGGGATCTTCTTCAGGATCGCCATTTCCCTTTAAAATTACCGGCCATAATTTTTGTGCCCACTCGATGGCAAGGGTTGTGCCAATGGATTGTTCAGATGCAGTACGATTCCAACTGATGAGTGTTTGCATTGCACCTCTTAACATGTATTCGCTGGTATCTCCTTTTTTCCAAACTCTTTCCAAGGCAGGAATCAACTCGTCGAATGCAGAAAGGTAGGTGTCGTACCCAGTTTGAATTACTTTGGGCAGGGTATATTTTTTTTCTTTCGATAAAATCTGAACTGCCCGGATACCCCGAAAATTATCACCATTGGGTGCCATGTATTTTGGGAATTTTTCTTTTTGCGGACTATACGAAGGTCCTGCAGCAGTAAATGGACTTGAATTGCAGTTTTGTATCCATCCATTAGCCGGGTTTTTAATATTGATTAATTCATTTAGCGGATGTAGCCCCTGCCACTCGGTAGCGGCAATACTTCCATCCACCGGCTTTTGCCAATTAAAGGCCGGATTCCTTTTGGGCATGTAGTTGCCATGCCAGTAAGCGATATTGCCTTTGTCATCAGCATAAACAGTGTTGTTGGAAGTGTTAGCGAGCAGCGACATAGAAGCAGTGAAGGATGCCAGATCGGTTGACTTGGTACGTTGCCAAGATTGAATCAACCCTTTTATATCGCGGTTGTTGGCTTTTACACTAATCCATTTGCCATCTTTCTCTCCCATTACTGGCCCATGATGGGTATAATAGCCGGTAAAATTTTCACTTTGCAGTGCCCCGTTTTTGTTATAGTAGATGGTTATATTTTTCGTGTTGATTTTTCTTTGCGTTTTTTCATATTCATACACCCATTCATTCTGGTTGTTTTTACTTACTTTTTCTAGGTAGGTATCGGCTACATCGCTATAGCTGGAAGTGTGCATCCAGCCACAATGCTCATTGAATCCCTGATAGATGAAGAACTGTCCCCAGGTTACTGCTCCATATACATGCAAGCCTGCTTCGCTTTGCATAGAAATTTCAGGCCGAAAGTAAAAAGTTGTATGGGGGTTGATGTATAGTATGGCATTGCCATTTTCGGTGATGGAAGGGGCAAAGGCAAATCCATTGGAGCCGCCGGGTTGGGGATCTACTTCTTTGGGCTTTTCCTGCATTACCAGATTTCGGTTTCCATAAAATTGTTTGATATCTTTTACAGTTATTTCAGCAATATCAATAGCTCCGATACTTCCATCCGTCCACAACAACGGGAACCAGGGCTCAAACTTTTGTAATAAAGCGGGTTTCACTTCGGGATGACGATATAAATAATAGTTGATGCCATCGGCGAATGCCTGCAGCAAGGGTTTCATCCAGGCGGGGGCTTTTGTATAATCTGATTTTGCGGCTGCCGTATCAATGATCAGCCGAATCAGCAAATCGTTGTAAACATCTTTCTCACCATTTACTTCCGCCAATCTGCCCAGTTTTTCAATATAATTCATTTCCACCCGCGCAAAATCATCTTCACATTGGGCATATAATAAACCGAAAACAGCATCTGCATCGGTTTTGCCATACACATGGGCAATGCCCCAGGTATCCCGAACAATGGTAACGCCGGCTGCTTGTTTTTCCCACCGGGCTATGGTTGCTTTGTCGAATGATTGTGCTTGTATTAATGTCGGCAGCAGCCAAGCAATCAAAGGGAGTGCATATTTTTTCATAAAAGGAGCATTATTATTATGTAAGTTCAAGTAATAAGTTGAAATTTCAAATTAAGTTAGTAATTCAAAATTAACAAAACAGGAATTTTTTTCTGTTTTCAGTGGGAGTAGGTTTTCAAAACTATATACCGAGTAAAAATTTATAAGCACTTTCCCAATCTTCCCTACAATTAGAACTAGCGGCAGTAATCCCGATAGGTTATTTTATAAAAAAACAATCTTCAAAAGAAATGCCGATCTGTGAGGGTCGGCATTTTGCATGAACATTACTACTTACTTTTTTTGCGATTGATGAAAGTATCACCAGCCAATATAACTACCCAATGCAAACTTTTTAGTTTCGGTTTAAAAAGGTAATCAATTTTGGGCACACACAAGAAATGGCAATAATGGAATGGGTTGTAATTTGTTTATTTCCAATTGTTAGTAAATTTTCAAAACAGCCTATCTGAATGTGATTTTTTCAGTAAATCTGATTGATAATCAGGTAATTAACACATTGCAACGGATTATTTGAATATTAGAGACTGAAGTGGTTGTAGTTGGAAAGCTTTGAAATAAATACCAATTTGACAAAGAAAAGCAGATAAAAACTTGTCAAATTGTTTATGAAATGGAATGCAAAATCAATCAGATATAAAAAGGAAGACAGAATTGTCGTTTTTTTTGAAAAGGATGCACAGTTGAATGATCTGATTAAAAAAATTGCAGGTGCCCGGTGGAGTAGAACGCTAGGGGCATGGCATCTACCTGATACAGATAATAACAGACAGCAATTCGAGGTTCCTTTGAAGAGGGCGAGTTTACCAAGTGAAGAGGGCCTTGTTGCTATTGAGCAATTTACGGCCTGGTTACGTTCGAAACGATACAGTAACAACACGGTGAGTACCTATAAGGATGCATTACAATCATTTTTGAAATTTACTAACTCGAAAACTATTGAGAGCTTGAGTAATCAGGACATAATCGATTATAATAACCAATACATTTTACAGCGTGGGTTATCGGCATCCTATCAGAATCAGGTGGTAAATGCTATTAAATTATTTTTTCGGGTAATAAAAAAATCTGCAGTAGAAATTGAAGATATACATCGGCCCAGGCGGGGTCGGGTTTTGCCCAATGTTTTGAGTAAGGAGGAAGTAAAAAGCATTTTATTAGCCCCGCTTAACCAGAAGCATCGTGTGATGTTAAGTGTATTGTACAGTTGTGGACTAAGGTGCGGAGAATTATTGGTTTTACAACCGGCACATATTGATTCGAGCCGGGGATTGATTATCATAAAAAATGCAAAAGGAAAAAAGGATAGGGTAGTGCCGCTGAGTGGCAAAATATTGGAAATGTTGCGGGAGTATTACAAAAGTTATCGCCCTAAAAAGTTTTTATTTGAAGGGCAGGTGGCCGGGGAAGCCTATGATGCCCGCAGTTTGCAACAGGTATTGAAAAACTTACAGATTGTGCTATGTTATTTTAGAAAATAATACTGGTCGTTGGGAGTACTATTCCGGCGGCTATTAATATCTCATTTATTGGAGAGTGGAACAGATTTAAGGTATATACAGGAGTTATTGGGGCATAGCAGTAGCAAGACCACAGAGATATACACACATGTAAGTACAAAGAGTTTGCAGCAGATAAAAAGTCCTTTTGATGATTTATAATAAAATAATTACATTTGAATATCCCGCTACATTCATACGCATATCTACCTTTTTTGGATGTATATGCGCAATAGAGTAGCGGGTATAAGCTAGTTATGGGCAAGCGTAAAGGACGACACGACCGACATCAAACAAACATTAAAACGACAGACAAAATGCCAACCCTTCGCAAAAT
>JAPLEI010000159.1 GCA_026391195.1 Bacteroidota bacterium
GAGGCTATAACTTCCCAATAGCACTGGAAGGTGCACTGAAATTAAAAGAGATCTCCTACATTCATGCCGAAGGCTATCCCGCTGCCGAAATGAAGCATGGACCCATTGCACTGGTAGATGAAAACCTACCCGTATTATTTGTAGCTACGCGAGATCTGTATTACGACAAAGTAGTTTCCAACGTACAGGAAATTAAAGCGCGCAAGGGAAAAGTGATTGCCATCATTACCAAGGGTGATACCATTTTACCCGAAATGGCCAACGACGTAATCATTATCCCCGAAGCACACGAAGCCATTGCCCCTATTTTGAGTGTGATACCGCTGCAATTGCTGAGTTATTATACAGGACTGGCCAAAGGGTATGATGTAGACAAACCCAGGAATTTGGCGAAGAGTGTTACGGTGGAATAAAATATTTTCATACAAAGACCGAATAGTAACTATCATTGGTAATTGATGTTACTCTTTTGTATTAGTATAAAATTGAAAGTTGATAAAAATTAAATCCTACCGCCCCCTCATCCTACTATCGCTAATCTGCAAATACGCATCCGCCGGAAACCAGGATTCCTGCATCGGATACACCTGATATTTTTTGGCCTGCTGCTCGAACAGTCGAACCATTTTTTTTAATTGCCGGGGATATTTTTCGGCCAAGTTGTTTTGCTCATTGAAGTCGGTTCTGGTATCAAACAATTCCCAGCGGTCGGTACTAAACGGTGTTCCATAAGCATGATACACTGTTGCCCGCCATCCATCCGCATAAATAGCCCGGTGGCCACCCGTTTCAAAATATTGAGGGGGATGAACAAAATTTTCATTCCCCTTCCGAAAAGTAGTGGCGAAGGAATATCCCTCCAATGGTTTTTGCCGATATCCGTTAATCTTTTTTGGTACCCCTAAATTGGTTACCGACAAAATCGTAGGCCAGATATCTACCAAATGCGTGAATTGTGTTCTTATAGCTCCGGGATCTTGTATATATCCGGGCGCAACTACAATCATAGGATTGCGGGTTCCCCCTTCGGAATTAGCATCGCCCTTAAACAAACGAAACGGTGTATTCATGGCCTGCGTCCAACCCAACGGAATATCGCCCTTAAAATTTTTCACCCCTATCTCATCAATATGCGCATAGGCTGCCTGAGATCGTTCCGCTCCCTTTAAATGCTCTAGACTAGCTGGCAATCCCGGTAAAGATGCCGTGTATTTAGTTGCCCCATTATCGCCTATTATCAAAAACAACAGCGTGTTTTGCATCTGTCCGGTACTGTCTAAATACCGAATCAGTCTTCCAATTTCATAATCCGTTTCACTCAAAAAACCAGCATGGGCCTCCATAGCCCTTGCCATTACTTTTTGTTCGAAGGGATCTAAGGTATTCCAGGCAGGTATCTGCGAAGGGCGTGGCGGAAGCGTTACACTTGCCGGTACAATACCCATCCGTTGCTGACGAGCCAGTGTTTTTTCACGATACACATCATATCCCTCATCAAATTCACCCCGATATGCATCAATCCAACTTTTATCAACCCGCATTGGGGAATGAACCGCTCCCGGAGAAAATAAAAGAAAATAGGGCTTATCTGGTTTTGCTTTTTTTACCTGAGAAATATACTCAATGGCCCGATTCATTATCAGCGTATTAAAATGTACCCCGGCTGCCGTATCTATTTTTACTGGCGAATGCCCCTCCCACAATACCGGATAATACTGATCAGTAGCCGACTCGAGAAAACCATAAAATTCATCAAAGCCCCTTCCCGTTGGCCAGCGGTTAAACGGACCCGCAGCAGTTCTTTCTGCAACAGGCGTTAAATGCCATTTGCCCACAGCAAAAGAACTATACCCATTCTCCCGCAACACTTCTGCCATGGTTGCTTTTTCAAAAGGCATATACCCATCATACCCCGGCGCATCAAAAGCAGTTTCCGTAAAATGCCCCATATGCACCGAATGATGATTACGCCCGGTTAACAAAGCAGCCCGCGAAGGAGCACACAATGCCGTTGTATGAAAATTCGTGTACCGCAACCCTCGAGCAGCCAAACTATCAAAATTGGGCGTACGTGCCAATCCCCCAAATGTGGAACTAACGCTAAAACCCACATCATCTAATAAAATAAGTACAATATTGGGCGAACCCGCAGGAACCTGCGGCTGATAGGCGGTTAATAATTTCGATCGAGTAGTATCAGTTCTGAGAAAAGATGCAGGATATTTTTTTTCAGGACTATACTGCGCATTTACTTCCGCATTAAGCAGCAGCAAAACGACAAAAAACCGCAGAAAAAAATGAGTGGTTCTACTAGCAAATAACATAAACAAACAAATTGAGTGAAGTGCAAACAGCCAACGCCATATTGACTGTATCTTTATCTAATAAATATAAGCAATGTTGAAGAATATTATTTATCAAACACCACATGATGCCCTTGGTTACGATTTTATCAAGGCCCCCTATTTACCCAAAGGCAAAAATGAATATTACCTGCGCAACCTGCAAAACCGAAATGGCATTGAATATAGAAGACTAACAGCGCAGGAAATTGAAAGACTGGTGATCAACAGAAACACCAGTGATAACTGGAATAATTTTTTAGTGTCGGATGCTTTTAATCCAGATTTGGTTAAAAACTGTGCATTTTTCGGACTCGTGCGTATCGGAAAATTAGAGCCCGTTTGTTTGGGTTTCAGCGATTTGAAAATGCCGGTGGGCCTCTACCACTCCACCATCATCAGCTGCGATTTTGGGGATAATGTAGTAGTTAACAATGTTAACTATTTGTCGCACTATATCATTGGTTCGGAAGTAATGCTGATTAATATTCACGAATTGGTAGCCACCAACCATGCCAAATTTGGAAATGGCATTATCAAAGAAGGAGAGGAGGAATCGGATCGCATCTGGATGGAAATCTGCAACGAAAATACTGGCCGAAAAGTGATGCCGTTTAATGGGATGTTACCGGGGGATGCTTTTCTGTGGAGCCGATTTCGGGACGATGATCAATTACAAAACCAATTTAAAAAAATAACAGAAGAAAGTTTCAATAACAAGCGAGGCTACTATGGAAAAATTGGAGACCGAACCCTTATCAAAAACTGCAGCATCATTAAAGATGTGTGGATCGGTTCGGATGCCTATATCAAGGGAGCCAACAAACTGAAAAATTTAACCATCAACTCTGGTCCGGAAGGCCGGGCGAAGGCTGTGAACTGGTGAATGGAATTGTAGGATTTGGATGCCGCATCTTTTATGGCGTAAAAGCCGTTCGATTTATTATGGCCTCCCACTCGCAACTGAAATATGGAGCCCGGCTTATCAACTCCTACCTCGGCAACAACGCTACTATCTCTTGCTGTGAAGTGCTAAACTCCCTGATATTTCCTTCGCATGAACAACACCATAACAATTCGTTTCTTTGTGCTGCGCTGGTAATGGGACAAAGCAACATAGCCGCCGGAGCCACCATCGGATCTAACCACAACAGTCGCGGCGCTGATGGTGAAATCATTATGGGTCGAGGTTTCTGGCCCGGATTATGTGTTAGCCTAAAACACAATTCCCGTTTTGCCAGCTTTTGTATTGTAACCAAAGGCGATTATCCCGCCGAACTGGATATACCCATACCTTTCTCATTGGTTCATCACGATGTAGTAAATGACCGTATTACCATTTTACCGGGTTATTGGTTTTTATACAATATGTATGCACTTGCTAGAAATGCAGCCAAATACAACGATCGAGATCAACGAACCGAAAAAATACAACTCCTCGAATTCGATTACCTCGCGCCCGATACCGCCCCTGAATTGTTACATGCACTGCAACTAATTGAAACCGCAACGGGTAAAGCATTACTAGCTGCAGATCCCTCCCTTCCCACAACCATTGAACCCCATGCATTTGGTAAACAGGCACTCCTCTCTAATAACGAAAAGATTCAATCCCTCCCCATCCCCCTCGAAGGGATAGAAAATAGCAAAAGAAAAGTAGTGCTGTTAAAAGTGCTTCCAGCCTATCAAATATTTTGCGAGATGCTTCTATGGTATGGCATTAGAGCCCTAATTGGATTAATAAAAGAAAAAGATTGTAAAAATATTGGTCAGCTAAAAAAAGCAATCCCCACCAAACTAACCATTGAAAACTATATAAATGTTGGCGGACAATTAATCAAACAACAGGCACTGGACTCGCTACTCCAAAAACTGAGAACAGGCAAAGTAAAATCCTGGAATGCCATCCACGATTTTTACGAACAGCAGGGCAATGTATATGCACATCAAAAACAAATAAACGCCCTGGCAGTGCTCGAAACCCTTACTGGTATTCGCCTTGCCAACATTACCGGAAAAGAACTCAACCAACTACTCTCCCAGGCAGAACAAATTCAGTTATCGATTAACAACCGTATTCGACAATCGAGAATGAAGGATTATGAAAATGAATTCCGAAAAATGGTGTACGCAAACGAAGCAGAAATGAAAGCCGTATTGGGAGATCCTGAGCAAAATACTTTTTTACTGCAACAACAAAAAGAAACGCTTCAACTGAAAAAAACAATTCAGCAAATACGCAAACAATTCGTACTACAGCCACCCAAAAAATAAGGGAATTATAATTTGATGCCCAAGCCTACCTGCAATTGCTGGCTGGTCCATTTATCGCTCTTATCAATGTTGTTGATATTGGTAAGACCTATATTATACCGCCCATAAACTCTCAGCATCAACAGATTCAATTGCAATCCGGCAACCATAGAAAAGTCGCCGCTTTTAAAAGCATCCTGTCCACTTTGTATCAGGGTTTTATCTTGTTGAAGCACAATACCAAATTGAGGGCCTACATTAAAGGTAAATAAGCCACCCACTGTGGTATAGCGAAGTAAAATAGGAATAGAGAGATAATCTAGTTTAAATACATTATCCCCGCTAAATAAACTGCTGATATTAACATTCGTAGCTTGTCCGTAAACGGTTTGAAAATTAGAGGGCACCCCGCCCATTTGATTCCAAAGAACCTCTGGCTGAATACCCCATTTTTTATTGAAATTAATTTCGGCAAATGCTCCGGCATGGTAGGCAAACTTAAAACCATCGTTAAAAGATTTGCCCTCAATTTTATTCATGTTGCCGCCTACTTTCACCCCCAGTTTAAAACTTTGTGCTTGGGTAGTTTGAAGTAAGCAGGTACCGGCAATTAGTAAACAAGCAAAATATTTCATATCTAATAATTTTTAAAAAATAAACAAATGCTGTGCCAAACCGGCAATGTTCCCATTCTCAGCCTTTCTTTAACAAAAAGCTATACAACATTATACCAGTTTAATCACCGTAATTTCAGGCATAATGCCTACCCTACCCGGATAACCGAGAAATCCAAAGCCACGGTTTACATATAATTTTTGGTTTCCTTCTTCATATAATCCCGCCCATTGGCGATACATCCATTGAACCGGACTCCATTTGAAAAATGGATTCTCCAAACCAAACTGCATACCATGGGTATGGCCCGCGAGCATCAATGAAATATCTGGGTACTCGGTTCGCACCTGGGCATCCCAATGACTGGGATCGTGACTCATCAATATTTTAAATGGAATATTTTCAGTGCCTGGATAAGCATCCTGCATGCGTCCGTATTTAGGGAATCGACCCTTGGCACCCCAATTTTCAATGCCTAAAACGGCAATTTTATCATTGCCTTTTTCTAATACCACATGTTCATTCATCAATAAACGCCAGCCCATGTTGGCATGCACTTTTTTTAACGAATCGAGATTAGCCACTTTGGCTTCAGTAGATGGCCAGGCAACATAATCGCCATAATCATGATTTCCCAACGTACTATATACACCTAAAGGAGCTTGAATTTTCGCAAAAATTGATTGCAAAACATCCATTTCATCGGCCTTATTGTTTACCAGATCACCGGTAAAAAGCACCAGGTCGGGCTTTTGTTTGATAATCATATCTACCCCTGCAGCTACCGCCGAGTGATTTTCTAAACTTCCGCTATGGATATCACTGATGTGTACAATCGTTAACCCCTTAAAACTGGCAGGAAGGTTTGCAAAAGCCAAAGAAATCTTTTTCACATGATAGTTGTACTTATTCCGAAACCCGAATAGCAAAGTACCAAATAAGGTTCCACCCAAACCTAAACCGATCCAACTCATAAAAACAGAGCGGGGAATGCGCAAACTACCGGATTCCAGTTCCTGGGCTCCCCGGGAGAAAAAACGCATCACCAGCCAACTCACACCCCTGCGGAGATCATCCGTAAAAAATACCAACGAGGCCACCATTTTAGAAAGAAATAACCCAACTAATATGGCAAATACATAATTTCTAAAAAAAGGAGATTGCTGCAAATAAGTTAAATAGGGAAACAGTAACAGGGCCAGCAACGTTAATACAGCCAGCGTCCAGTGCAGGGATAAAACAAACGTTCTGATTCGTTCCGATTGAGGTTGTAATACGGTTTTCAGCGACTGAAATACATACCAGTCCAACAACAGCATGATTCCGGCAATGATCCACCAAAAGGATGGATTTCTCATAATAAATACATTAAGTTACAATATGAATGTGCTAACCATCAACTGGTTAGCAAGTAGGCAAAGGTAGTACGATTAACCCTTGTGGATCCGTTAATTTACACAATCGGAGGATATTGGCAGCTAACCTGGCTTCTGGGGTAAGATTCTTTCAATGGATGCAGCCGAATTTGTATTTTTGGAGTTCGAGCAAACTATTTATGAACCTGACGTTTTATGGCCATGCCTGTTTTAGTGTTGAAATAAAAGGAGTTACCCTATTATTCGACCCCTTTATTTCACCCAATCCAATGGCAAAAGGCATTGATATTGAACAAATTAAGCCGGATTATCTGTTGGTTTCCCATGGTCATGCCGACCATATTGCCGACCTGATACCAATCGCCCAATCGTCGGGAGCAACCGTAATTTGTGCCTGGGAAATACACGAATGGCTGCAAGAACAGGGCATAACCAACACCCTTCCTATGAATACAGGTGGAAAAAAGGCCTGTTCATTTGGTACCGTAAAATGTGTAGTTGCCCAGCACAGCAGTAGTTTACCAGATGGAAGATATGCAGGTAATCCGCTTGGATTTGTAATAACCAGCTCCGAAGGCAATTTTTACTACAGTGGGGATACGGCCCTAACCTTGGATATGCAACTGATCAGCCAGTATACCTCCCTGGATATGGCAATCCTGCCTATTGGCGACCAATTTACCATGGGTGTGGAAGATGCCATCCTGGCTGCCAATTTTGTGAATTGTAAAACAATTGTTGGCGTACATTACAATACCTTTGAGCCCATTGAAATAGATACCCTTCAGGCGCAGGAGGCGTTTGCAGCCAAAGGGATAAAATTATGGCTGCCGGCAATCGGTACCCGACTGGAAATAAATGATCTGAAAAATTAAAAAGACCTAACCGGTCATGGAGTTATTATGGCAAGAATAATAGGCATAGCCAATCAAAAAGGAGGCGTAGGAAAAACTACCACCGCTATCAATGTTGCTGCCAGTTTGGCCGTGCTGGAATTTAATACCTTATTGGTAGATGCAGACCCACAGGCAAACAGCACAACCGGCGTGGGTTTCGACTTGCACAATGTTACCAGCAGTTTGTACGATTGTATGGTAAATAATATCCCTGCCAGCGACGTAATTCTTAAAACGGAAGTGCCCAATTTAGATTTGATTCCCTCACACATCGATCTGGTAGGGGCTGAAATTGAGATGATCAATTATCCCAACCGGGAAAATGTGCTCAAGAATATTCTCGAACCCATAGCCGACCGATACGATTTTATTGTAATTGACTGCTCCCCCTCGTTGGGATTGATTACCGTAAATTCACTGGTTGCCGCCAATAGCGTTATTGTTCCCGTTCAATGTGAATTTTTTGCATTGGAGGGTTTGGGGAAATTGCTCAATACCATCAAAATTATTCAAAGCCGACTGAATCCAGCCTTGCAAATTGAGGGAATTTTAATGACTATGTATGATGGCAGACTGAGACTGGGAAATCAGGTGGTAAGTGAAGTTCGTCGCCATTTTGATGAGATGGTTTTTGACACGATCATACATCGCAATGCCCGACTGAGTGAAGCGCCCAGTGCGGGGAAACCAGTTATCTTATTTGATTCCGAAAGCAAGGGCAGTCTTAATTACCTCAACTTAGCCAAAGAAATATTACAGAAAAACGGATATACCAAAATCAGTAACCAAGACAGGATTATTGAATAATGAATTCTTGCATTACTTTATCAAAATTGAATGATGGCTACACAAAAAAATAACAAAGAGCTGATTGGGAAAGGACTTCGATCGTTGCTAGACAATATCAATACCGAATTAAAAACAACCGAGGGGAATCTGAAAACAGAAGTGGTGAATCAGATAACACAAACTGTTCGTATACCGGTATCGGATATTATAATTAACCCCAAACAGCCCAGAAAGCATTTTAATGAAGAAGCCCTGAAAGAACTGGCGGCATCTATTCAAAAACATGATATCATTCAACCCCTCACGGTTTCTAAGTTATCGAACGGGAAATATCAACTGATAGCCGGAGAAAGAAGATGGCGGGCCACCCAATTGGCGGGATTAAGGGATGTGCCGGTATATGTTAGACAAGCCAACGACCGTGAGTTATTAGAATTGGCCTTGCTGGAAAATCTGCAAAGAGAGAACCTCAACCCCATGGAAATCTCATTTAGTTATCAGCGGATGATGGATGAACTCAATTACACACAGGAGCAGGTAGCTGAAAGTATGGGCAAAGAGAGAAGTACCGTAGCCAACTATATCCGCTTGCTTAAATTGCCACCGGATATTCAACGGGCCGTTCGGGAAGGAACCCTCAGTTTCGGTCATGCACGTGCATTGATCAATATCAATACAGTTGACCAGCAATTATTTGCCTTCCACGAAATCATAGAAAAACACCTGAGCGTTCGGCAAACGGAAGAACTGGTGAGAAGTCAGTACAAACAACCCGGAAAAGCCAAAACTACGGCTGCCAAAGGATTACCACCGGCTTACAAAAAAATTGAAGATGTGTTGTCGTCGCATTTCAGTACAAAAGCAAAACTGGTTCATCATCCCAAGGGGCATGGCAGCATAACCCTACCCTATTATTCACTGGATGGATTGAACAAACTGCTGGATGACTTGCACATCACCATCAGCTAATGCTACCCATGCGAAAGTATTTATTCATTATTGGATTAGTTGTTTCAGTTGTATTCAGCAATCATCTATTTGCACAGCAGACTGAAAAAAATGAGGCAGTACGAGTGAGTGCCGATAGCGTGGTAGTTTCATCTCCCAAAAAAGATAGCATCCCTTATCACGATCCAAAAATTGCTACCCGTCGTTCTGCGCTTATTCCGGGTTGGGGACAAGCATACAACCGCCAGTATTGGAAAATTCCCATTGCCTATGGAATCATTGCTATCCCTGTGGTAATGTATATTTATAATAATGATTACTATAAGAAAATGAAATTCGCCTACGAAGCGCGTTATAAACAGGAGGTGCTGAACGATAACAGCGATGTGCCAAAAATAGATCCCGAACTGGTAAATCTACCCATCGAATCTCTGCTCAACTACCGCAATGTCTATCGCCGCGACCGAGATTATTCGGTATTATTTTTTTTGTTGGCCTGGGGATTTCAGGTAGCTGATGCCACGGTTTTCGCGCACCTGAAACAATTTGATGTTAGTAATAACTTAAGTATGCAGGTAAAACCACAGATAGATCCCTTTTTAAAAAATGCCGGATTATCTATTACCCTGCAACTTAAATCGCACACATCCAAAAGAGCCGAAGCCAGATAAAACACAGCTACATGAAAATTACTTTAATTGGATATGGGAAAATGGGAAAAGCCATAGAAGCGGCCGGACTGGCGATGGGGCATACCTTTCCCCTCATCATCGACTTGCATAACCCAGCAGATTTTACCAGGGAAAAATTGCGGGAAACAGATGTGGCGATAGAATTTACGGGTCCACACACTGCGGTTGCCAACATAAAAACCTGCCTGGATGCGGGTGTACCCATTGTTTCGGGAAGTACCGGATGGCTAGAACATTGGAATGAAGTGCTCAACTACTGTGAAGAAAAAAAAGGTTGCCTTATTTATTCCAGCAATTATAGTATTGGCGTAAACCTTTTTTTCGAAGCCAATGCCTGGTTGGCTCGGATGATGCGACAATATCCCGAATACCGGGTAGCCATGGAGGAAATTCACCATACCGAAAAAAAAGATGCCCCCAGCGGTACGGCCATCACGCTGGCGGAAGCTATTCTGGCAGAGCGAAATGATATCAATCGATGGGTGAATCATGCTTCACAAGAATCCGATGAACTTGCCATTATCAGCACCCGAAAAGACCCCGCCCCCGGAACCCATATTATTCGGTACAGTTCTCCCATTGATGATATAGAAATTACCCATACCGCCCACAACCGAACCGGCTTTGCGAATGGCGCTTTGCTGGCTGCGGAATTTACCAAAGACCGTTCAGGGATATTCAATATGAAACAGGTACTGGGCTTATAGGAAAAATTGGAGAAAAAATTTGCTATCTTGCTACCGCTATGCTTTCTAAGAAAACACAGTACGCATTTAAAGCCCTTACCTACCTGGCAGAACACCAGGAGGCTGGTCCTGTATTGATTGCAGACATAGCAAACCAAAAAAAAATTCCCTTAAAATTTCTAGAAAATATTTTACTACAACTGAGAAAAGAAGGTATTCTTGAAAGTAAGAAAGGAAAAGGCGGTGGCTATTACTTTAAAACTCCCCCCAACCTGGTTCCCCTTTCCCGGGTAATGAGATTGCTAGAAGGCCCGATTGCTTTATTACCCTGTGTAAGTTTAAACTTCTATGAAAAATGTAAGGATTGTGATGAAAAAAAATGTGGATTAAACCGAGTGATGAAGTTAGTGAGAGATAATACCCTGAGTGTATTGGAGAAAAAAACAGTACAAGATTTATTAGCTTGATATAACTAAATCATTCAACCATGAAAAAAGTAATCGCCCTTTTCTTACTGTTGCCGTTGTTCACTTTGGCGCAGGAAAAATCAGCCTCAGCCGGAGTACCCAAAAACATTGTGCGCTGGAACTTGAGTTCTCTCGCATTGGGTAATTATCATTTTACCTATGAAAGAGCCCTCAGTCGAAAGATTTCGCTTTCTCTCAGCTACCGCTTTATGCCCACTGGAACTATTCCGTTTAAAGATTATTTTGATAACAATTTTCAAAGTGGCGACGTAAAATTTAATGAGATAACAGTAGGAAATTCTGCCATCACTCCAGAACTTCGTTTTTACCTGGGCAAAGGCAATATGAAGGGTTTTTATTTAGCTCCCTACTTGCGTTTTTCTACTTTTAATGCCACTACACCCGTAAGATATACCTCAACAACCGGAGGGGTTCCACTTGATAAAACCGGTGATTTTACTGGAAAAGTTACGGCCACCAGTGGAGGTATCATGCTAGGCTGGCAGTTTAACTTATCGAAAAAGCTCTTGTTAGATTTTCAGATTATCGGAGCACATTATGGCAGTTGCAATGGAAATTTAGATTTGGTTACGGTTGTGCCGCTTTCCCCATCCGATCAAACCTCCTTGCAAAACAGTTTAAATGGTATTAAAATTCAACCGTTCAACATCTCTAGTACGGTAAACAGCAACGGTGCCAATATTAAGGTTTCCGGACCTTGGGGTGGAATCCGTGGTGCAAATATCGGTATTGGGTTTCGGTTTTAATTCACCTGCAATCAGTGAATCTTGCGGCCCTTGTTTTCGGGGTGATGTGTAAGCATGTCAACCGTCATTTTATCTAAATCGAAAGCCGGTTTCCATCCCCAGTCGGCATTCGCAACAGCATCATCAATACTTTGTGGCCAACTTTCAGCAATTGCTTGCCGGTAATCGGCCTGATACTGGATAGAAAAATCGGGAAGATATTTTTGTATAGATGCGGCAATTTCTGTGGGAGAAAAACTCATGCCGGCAATATTGTAAGATGTTCTCACCGAAAGTGCTTGGGCAGGCGCTTCCATCAGTTCTAAAGTTGCCCGCAATGCATCTGGCATGTACATCATCGGCAAATAGGTATCCGGCTTCAAATAGCATTTGTAACTTCCATTTACCAGGGCTTCCTGATAAATTTCAACGGCATAATCGGTAGTGCCACCGCCAGGTAAAGATTTATAACTTATTAAACCAGGATACCGCAAACTACGTACATCTATCCCAAAACGAGTATGGTAGTAGTTACACCAAAACTCACCGGCATATTTACTGATTCCATATACCGTGGTGGGTTCAATGATGGTTTGCTGAGGACAAGATTGCTTGGGTGAAGTAGGACCAAAAACCGCAATACTACTGGGCCAGTAAACCTTATGCAGTTGCTCTTCCCTTGCAATATCCAGCACGTTTAATAATCCTTGCATATTGAGGTGCCAGGCCAGATGAGGATTTTTTTCGCCGGTGGCAGATAGCATGGCAGCCAATAAATAAATCTGGGTAATATTCTGCCGGATAACCTGCAC
Organism: Bacteroidota bacterium; assembly: GCA_026391195.1. Taxonomy (GTDB): domain Bacteria; phylum Bacteroidota; class Bacteroidia; order Chitinophagales; family Chitinophagaceae; genus Sediminibacterium. The sequence goes on from JAPLEI010000159.1 coordinate 12,623, forward strand.
ATGCAGCATTTCTTTATTCATCACATCTAAACTAACGTAGGGGCCGGTATCCTTTAACAGTGGATTCTCTTCCCTCAGGTCGGAAGCAATTACCTGCGCATTACCATAAATCTTCCTGAGAGCCAGTGTGAGTTCAACCCCAATTTGTCCGGATGCACCAATTACCAATATTTTGTCTTTTCTTGCCGCCATAGTATATTTTTCAGAGTGCAAATTAATCAAAAAAACCGGGCCGATACTTCCTGTTAACAGGGCAGTTCTTACCCTGCGGTGAGCATACAACAAATATTACTTAATTTTACCAACCTCCACACAAAAGAAATTCATGAACCAGTTACCTCCCTATTTACAATCACTTTTCAATAAGCAATCTTTTTTACCCAATTCCTTTTTTTTAATTGCCGGCCCCTGTGTGGTTGAGTCGGAGGAACTGGTGATGGAAATTGCCGAAAAACTAGCTGCACTTGGTAAAATTTATGGTATACCCTGCGTATTTAAAGCCAGTTATCGAAAAGCTAATCGCACCAGTGCAGGTTCTTTTACCGGAATTGGGGATGATTTGGGCCTATCGCTGGTAAAAAAAGCCGGTGATGCTTTCGGATTACCCACTACTTCGGATATTCATTCGGCGCCAGAAGCCGCGCTGGCTGCTCCATTTGTAGATATTTTACAAATACCTGCCTTTCTTTGCCGCCAAACCGATTTATTGCAGGCGGCGGCGGCTACAGGAAAAGTAGTGAACGTAAAAAAGGGACAATTTCTCAGTGGCCCTTCGATGAAATTTGCTGTTGAAAAAATACAACAGGCGGGGAACGAAAAAATAATATTAACGGAAAGGGGTAATAGTTTCGGATACCAAGATCTGGTAGTAGATTATCGCAATATTCCCTGGATGCAGGAACACGGGGTTCCAGTGGTGATGGACTGTACCCACTCATTACAGCAGCCTAACCAAAGCAGTGGGGTTACCGGCGGCAATCCGCAACTGATAGGAACTATCGCCAAAGCAGCCATTGCAGCCGGAGCAGATGGTTTATTTATTGAAACGCATCCCAATCCGTCCGTTGCCAAAAGCGACGGTGCCAATATGCTTCCCTTGCATTTACTGGAACCCTTACTGGAACAATTGGTGAGAATAAGAAAAGCCCTGTAATAGCTTTAATAGCTGAATTACCAATTACGAAGCGGATTGCGCTTTCCAAATGTGATATACTCCTTCATATTAATCCAAAAAGCCAGGATCATATAAATGATCACCGGAGAACCGAAGGTTAAAAAGCTGATATAAATAAACCAAAGTCGGATTCTAGAACTGGCAATGCCAAACTTTTCGCCCAATACGGTGCAAACGCCAAATATATTAAACTCGATATAATCTCTTATTTTTTGCATGGTGCTTGTAGAATTTTCTTCCTTGTGTTTAAAATTAACCAATAAATGCTAAAAGAGTTGTGAGCCACCAAGCTTTTTTGGTAATTTTGTGCTCCCAAAGGGGCCTTAGGCCATTTTTAACTGCTTTTATATAAATATTTCTGCAAATATCAACAAAAAAACACACTATGGCATTCGACATCGAGATGATTAAAAAAGTGTATGCTTCGCTGCCTGCCAAGGTAGATGCGGCCCGTAAAGCGTTAGGTCGTCCACTAACCCTGAGCGAAAAAATATTATTCGCCCACCTACACCCCGATCAGGCTGTGCAGGTTTTTGAAAGAGGCAAAAGTTATGTTGATTTTGCACCGGATCGGGTAGCGATGCAGGATGCAACGGCCCAGATGGCATTGCTTCAGTTTATGCAGGCAGGCCGAGCTACAGCTGCTGTTCCTTCTACCGTGCATTGCGATCACCTGATTACTGCCAGAGTGGAGGCAGATGAAGATTTGAAAGTAGCTAACGAGGAAAGTAAAGAAGTATATGATTTTCTCGCATCCGTTTCTAATAAATATGGAATTGGTTTCTGGAAACCCGGAGCCGGTATCATCCACCAAGTAGTGCTCGAAAACTATGCATTTCCTGGAGGCATGATGATTGGAACAGATTCCCATACCGTTAATGCCGGTGGCCTAGGAATGATTGCCATTGGAGTAGGTGGGGCTGATGCCTGCGACGTTATGGCCGGCTTACCCTGGGAATTAAAATGGCCTAAATTAATTGGTATTAAATTAACCGGAAAATTGAGTGGCTGGACGGCCCCCAAAGATGTAATATTAAAAGTAGCGGGTATTCTTACCGTAAAAGGTGGAACCGGCGCAATTGTAGAATATTTTGGAGAAGGTGCCGAAAGCATGAGTTGCACAGGTAAAGGAACCATCTGTAACATGGGTGCTGAAATTGGTGCCACCACCTCCACATTTGGGTATGATGCCAGCATGCACCGCTACCTTAAAGCTACCGGCAGAGAAGAAATTGCGCAATTGGCCGACAGCATTGCCCCTTATTTAAATGGAGACGCTGAAGTGTATGCATCACCCGAAAAATTTTTCGATCAGGTAATTGAGATTAACCTAAGTGAACTGGAACCCCATCTGAACGGGCCTTTTACCCCCGACTTAGCTACACCGCTTTCTAAAATGAAAGAAGCCGTGGCTGCCAACGGTTGGCCTGCAAGAATTGAAGTGGGTTTAATTGGCAGTTGTACCAATAGCTCATACGAAGACATCAGTCGTTCCGTTAGTTTGGCCCGTCAAGTAAAAGAAAAAGGCCTCACGCTGAAAAGTGAGTTTACCATTACTCCCGGTTCGGAGCAGGTGAGATATACGGTTGAAAGAGATGGCTTTTTAGCAGTGTTCGACCAGATTGGTGCGCGGGTATTTGCCAATGCCTGTGGCCCTTGTATTGGTATGTGGGACCGTGTGGGTGCAGAGAAAAAAGAACGCAACACCATTGTTCATAGTTTCAACCGAAATTTTGCCAAGCGAGCTGATGGCAACCCCAACACCCTGGCATTTGTAGGTTCACCCGAACTGGTAACTGCCCTAGCTATTGCAGGAGATTTAACTTTTAATCCTATTACCGATACACTGGTCAGGAATTACCGCCCCGTGGCTTTTCAGTAGAAGATGCAGGCTATCAGGCACCCGCCGAAGATGGCAGCCAGGTTAATGTGGTGGTTGACCTTGCCAGCAAGCGTTTGCAACTGCTAGCCCCCTTTCAACCCTGGGAAGGAACCGATTTGAAAGGATTGAAATTGCTGATAAAAGCCAAGGGAAAATGTACTACCGACCATATTAGTATGGCAGGCCCTTGGTTGAAATTCCGCGGCCACTTAGATAATATCAGTAACAATATGCTGATTGGTGCGGTTAACTTCTTCAATGAAAAAACCGATTCAGTAAAAAATCAGCTTACCGGAGAATATACCCCCGTTCCAGCCACACAACGCGCTTATAAAGCGGCCAATGTAGGAACCATCGTAGTAGGAGATGAAAACTATGGCGAAGGAAGTTCTCGCGAGCATGCTGCCATGGAGCCGCGGTTTTTAGGTGTTCGGGCTATCCTAGTAAAATCATTTGCCCGTATTCACGAAACCAACCTGAAAAAGCAGGGAATGCTGGCACTTACGTTTGCCAATAAAAACGACTACGATTTGATTCAGGAAGATGATACTATCGACATTATCGGATTAACCGAATTTGCCCCGGGTCAGCCTCTGCAAATCGTGTTCACCCATGTCGATGGCAGCAAGGATATTATTCTGGCCAACCATACTTACAATCAACAACAAATTGAATGGTTTAAAGCAGGTGCCGCATTGAATATTATTCGCAAGCAGGTAGCATCCTAATTTATTTTGTAATTTATTGTATACCCAACGTCTGCCTCTGGCAGACGTTTTTATTCACTCCCTAAAAAAGAAGTATGCACAACAAAAAAATTGCACTCATTACTGGTGGCAGCAGAGGATTAGGAAAAGAGATGGCCCTCGAACTGGCTAAAGCTGGCAATGATATAGTAATCACCTATAATAGCAGTCCCGATCTTGCCCAGGATGTGGTAGAACAGATTCACGCAATTGGTGGTCGAGCAGTGGCTATTCATATCAACCTCGAATTACCTCAATCGATTGCTGCTTTTATAGAAGAATTGCTGGCAACCCTACAAGAAAGATTTGGCAACAATCGGATCGACTATCTGGTTAACAACGCTGGTATGGGCGCAACCATTCCTTTTGAAAAAGCAACCGAGGCCGATTTCGACCGGTTTATGAATGTGCACCTGAAAAGTGTGTTCTTTTTAACGCAACAATTATTGCCTCATATCAATGATGGCGGGAGCATCATTAATATTTCATCTAGCACTACCAGCTTTTGTGTGTATGGATATAGCATTTACGCTTCTATGAAAGCGGCAGTGGAAGTATTTACTCGCTATCTAGCCAAGGACTTGGGCCCGAGAGGTATCCGGGTAAATGTAGTAGCACCTGGGCCAGTTGAAACCGACTTTAATAATGCAGCCATCCGAAACAATCCCGATCGCAAACAACTCATGGCCAATATGGCCGCTTTTGGGAGAGTTGGCCAAGCCGATGATATTGCCGGAGTTATTACATTTTTATGCAGCCCAAACAGCAAGTGGATTACCGGTCAGCGTATAGCGGTATCCGGTGGCATCAACCTATAAAAAAACAGCCTGCTACCAAAGGGTAACAGGCTGTTATAGTTCAATTACTAACTTGTGGTTATTTCACTTCTTCAAACTCGGCATCGGTAACGGTTTCGCTTCCACTTTGTGCGTTGTCTGCTCCCGTTGTTCCGGCACCTGCAGCATCTGCCCCGGCATTTCCTGCTGCAGCCTGTGCTTTATAGATGTCTTCGCTGGCGGCCGTCCACGCAGTATTCATTTCAGCCATCGCAGTATCCACTGCAGCTAGGTCTTGATTTTTATGCGCTTCCTTCAATTTTTCCAACGCTGTTTCAATGGCGCCTTTTTTATCGGCAGGAATTTTATCCCCAAACTCTTTGAATTGCTTTTCGGTTTGGAAAATAAGGCTATCGGCTTGATTCAGTTTTTCTACCCGTTCGCGGGCCAGTTTGTCGGAAGCTTCATTTGCTTTCGCTTCTGCCTTCATATTTTCTACTTCCTCTTTACTTAATCCGCTACCTGCTTCAATTCTGATTTTTTGTTCTTTGCCAGTACCCTTATCTCGAGCACTTACATGCAACATTCCATTGGCGTCAATATCAAAAGTTACTTCAATTTGAGGCACTCCGCGGGGAGCTGGAGGAATTCCATCCAGATTAAACATACCCAAACTCTTATTCTGATTTGCCATAGGCCGTTCCCCCTGCAACACATGAATTTGCACGCCGGGTTGGTTATCGCTGGCTGTAGAATATACTTCTGTTTTCTTGGTTGGAATAGTGGTATTCGATGCAATCATGGTAGTCATTACACCACCCATGGTTTCAATACCCAAACTTAATGGGGTAACATCTAATAACAATACATCCTTCACTTCACCCGTTAAAACCGCTCCCTGAATGGCAGCACCTAAAGCCACTACTTCATCTGGGTTTACGCCCTTATTTGGTTTTCTACCAAAGAATTTTTCTACAATCTCCTGCACTTTGGGGATACGGGTTGAACCACCCACCAAAATCACTTCATCAATTTGCGAAATAGAATATCCTGCATCTTTCAACGCCTCTTCACAAGGTTTCAAACAACGGGCAAAGAGTTTGTCGGACAATTGTTCAAACTTAGCACGACTTAACTTAACCACGAGGTGTTTGGGAACACCATCCACCGCAGTGATATAGGGCAGATTGATTTCCGTTTCAGAAGAGGCACTTAGTTCAACCTTAGCCTTTTCAGCAGCTTCTTTTAACCGCTGCAATGCCATAGGATCTTTGCGCAAATCAATCGCTTCCTGATTTTTAAATTCTTCGGCCAACCAATCCATTACTACTTTGTCAAAATCATCTCCACCCAAGTGCGTATCTCCATTGGTTGATTTCACTTCAAAAACACCATCCCCTAATTCGAGAATAGAAATATCGAAGGTTCCACCACCCAAATCAAACACAGCAATTTTCTGATCGATGGTCTTTTTATCCAGTCCATAAGCCAATGCAGCAGCGGTAGGCTCATTTACAATTCTGCGCACCGTTAATCCTGCAATTTCCCCGGCCTCTTTAGTAGCCTGGCGTTGAGCATCGTTAAAGTAAGCAGGCACGGTAATTACCGCTTCAGTTACTTCATGTCCCAGATAATCCTCTGCTGTTTTTTTCATCTTTTGCAGAATCATCGCAGAAATTTCTTGTGGCGTGTATAAACGATCTTCAATGGCTACTCGGCAAGTATTGTTATCGCCTTTGGCAACCTGATAACTCCAGTGACTGATTTCTTCCGTTACCTCATCAAATCTGCGGCCCATAAAACGTTTAACAGAGGTGATGGTTTGCTTGGGATTGGTAATGGCTTGCCGTTTGGCAGGATCACCCACTTTTCGCTCCCCATTTTTTAAAAAAGCTACCACCGAAGGAGTGGTTCTGCGACCCTCCTCATTGGCTATTACTACCGGCTCATTTCCTTCCATAACCGCCACACAACTGTTGGTAGTACCCAGGTCGATTCCGATTATTTTTCCCATATAATTGTTTTTCAATGATTTAATACTTTCTCACCTCCAATCTTTGTGCCACCTTCTATTGAATGTAAAAATGTCAGTTAATGCCAAAAACCCCTCCCCAACCTGTCATAAGCTATGGTTGTAATAGGAAATAATGACATAAATTTGTAATATATCAAATAGATAAAACTAATTTATACGGTTGAAACTAGTTTTTCAATCGGTGAAAGATGTAGTTTCGTAAGTTAATTTGATTACTGGTGATAAGGAATGGTATACATGACTAAAAAACTACTGCAATGGGTAGCCTTTTGTTGGCTAATCTTTACTGGAGTTATGGGGGTTGCCCAAACTGTGGTAATTAAAGGCAGGGTATTGAATGAATTTACCAAAGAGCCGATTCCCTTTGCGAGTATTTATTTTAAAAAAGCCGGGTACGGTGTTATTTCCGACAGCAGCGGCCATTATGCTATCCGAAAAAATAACCGTTTACTAAATGATACACTGGTTTTAAATTATGTAGGATATGTAGTTACCTACACCCCAGTTCCGTCCGTAAAAAAGGATACCCTCCTGCTCGATTTATTTTTATCCCAATTACAAACTGGTACTTCTGTTGAAGTAAAATCGAAATTCAACAAAGGGCTTAGATGGTGGAAAAATGTAGTGGCTAAAAAACAAAAAAATAATCCTTTCAAATACGCCTACTATTCGTACGAACTATATAACAAATTAGAGCTCGATATCAGTCATTTCAAAAAAGAAATGATCACGGATAAAAAACTATTAAAACCCTTTGCCTTCATTATTAACAATGTAGACAGTCTCTCCGAAAAAGATCCTTTTCTGCCAGTGTACATGACGGAAACCTTATCTAACTTTTACTATGCTTCCAATCCCTATCAAACAAAAGAAGAAATAATCGCTGCAAAAACGGATGGCATTAAAAATGAAAGTGTATTGGAATTTATCGGAGGCATTAACCAAAAAGTAAATGTTTACGGCAACACCACTTTCGCTATGGGCAAGGAGTTTATCAGTCCACTCAGTGATTATGGCGATCGTTATTATAATTACAAAGGGGCGGATACCCAATATATTGGTGGACAAGCCTACTTTCATTTACTTTTTTCTCCCAAACGGGAGGGTGAAAATACTTTTGTGGGGGATTGTTGGATACATGGGGGCAACTGGGGTATTCAAAAAATAAACTTACAAATTTCGGCTACTGCCAATATCAACTTTGTAAATCGCCTAGGGCTGGTGCAGGAATTTGTTTGGGGTAAGGATAGTAGCTGGATTTTTGTAAAAGACAAAACAGTGATCGACTTTACCCCTTTTGGAAAAGATAAAATTTCATTTATAGCCCGAAGAACCAATAGTTATCGGGATGTGCAGGTAAACAACCCGGCTATTGCTCAGAAGTTAAGTGTTAGTCCCGAAAAAAATAGCATCGCCGTTAAGCCGGCTGCACTTCAGGCGGATGCGAATTTCTGGCAAACCCATCGACACGAATTGTTAAGTGTGAATGAGGCAAAAGTTTACCAAATGATGGATTCGATCAAATCGATGCCGATATTTAAAAAGTATTCGGACTGGTTTACCTTTTTACTGGATGGCCACAGAAAATTGGGGAAATATGAAATCGGCCCTTGGTATAAATGGGTGAGTGGGAATCAGTTGGAACAATTCCGATTTCGGTTTGATTTGGGAACTACTGCATTATTCAGCACCAACTTACGGCTTCATGGATACCTAGCCTATGGCACCCTGGATGGCAGATTCAAAGGGAAGGCTGATATCAATTATCGTTTTCCGGGAGACAGGGGGATCAGTATGCAGACATCGTACACCAACGATTTAGACAATGGGCGCTCCAGATATAACGAAGAAGATATCACCACGGATAATTTATTTAGTCAACTTATCAGAAGACCTGGAATCCCTCAAAAGTTTTTGGGAGTAAAAGAAAGTAGGGTGTCCATAACTAAAGAATGGAAATCGAAATTTTCTATTGAAAGTTTTGTAACAATAACTGACTACAAAACTTATCATCCGTTGCCGGATAAATCTTCGTTTATTACCAATCCAAAAAATACCAATATCGTAAGCTCGGAATTAAGCTGGAAATTCAGGTATGCACCTGGAGAAAGAACGATTACCCGACATAGAAAAGCCATTCAAATAAAAGGCAACCTACCGGTGTTTGCATTTAGAACTGCATTGGGGATAGAAAATTTTTTAGGCTCAAATTATCAATATGTAAGAACGGGCCTACAGATTTCACAAAATACACGTATCCCAAGATGGGGTAAACTCAACTATATGGTGTATGGAGGGAAAATATTCACCAATCAGGGATTGCCATTTATGTTGCTAGAAAATCATCCGGGTAACGAAGTATATTATTACAGCAAACAGGCATTTAACCTGATGAATCGATTTGAATATGTAAGTGATCAGTATGCTGGTATTAATTTCGAACACAACTTCGAGAAAAAGCTGCTCAATCTGCTTCCGTTTATGCGGAAATCAAATATGCGGCAATTCTGGAATATAAAAGCAGTTTGGGGCGAACTATCTACTCCCAGCAGGGTATTGAATCGCATTGAATATTTTGGTGATTATCAACTGCGTTCATTAAGAGGGGGCGTATACACCGAAATAGGAACCGGTATTGAAAACATCTTCAAAATTCTGCGGATAGATTTGGTTTGGCGAAATGCCCCTGTGAGAAATATTCCGGCGGGAGTAAATCCAAACTTATATAAATCGGCTATTCAAGACTTTGGCATCTTTGGAAGCGTACGCATACAGTTTTAACCCCTACAACTTTTGAGCCGGTGCTTTGAAAGTGAAATTTTTCTGCGATAAATAGCTGAACGTAACTACAAAAAAAGTAGTAGCTATTTTGGAGGGAGTGGGGTACCAGCCCCAATAATCTACCATCAATTTTAAAAATCCATAATTCAGCAACACGCAAATAAAAACAACCGTAAAATACTTACCGGCCTGAATATGTTTGGCCACATCGGTTTGCTGAAATACCACATACCGACTAAGATAAAAGCCCACGGGAAATGTGAAGCAAAAACTGATGATAAAAGCGGCAATATGCGCCGAAATGGTAAAGCCCAAAAAATGAACCAGCTGTTCGTGTAACAAAAAATGAAAGGAACAGTAAAACAAAACAATATCCAGTAGGGTATTGAATCCGCCACAAGCGGCATAGCGGAAGGTTTGCAGGGGCATAAAGGATTTGAATAGTGGATAAAAAGCATCCACTACCTGCAAGATAAGCCCCCGGATGAATTCATGTAACTTCATCATAACGAAACGCGAAGGTAGGCGTTAATTAATTACTTTTGCACCCAGAGGAGTTCAATACATGCGTTTAGTACATCAAATAAAAGTTGCCGCCGCCGAGGCCTTATTGCAGTTATACGGACAGGTACTGAAGCCGGAAGATATTCTGGTGAATGCCACCAAACCCGAATTTACCGGCGACTATACCGTTGTTTTATTCGCCATGGTCAAATCCCTCAAAACCTCACCGGATGCATTAGGGCAAGCCCTAGGAAGTCAGTTGGTTAGTCAACATCCGCATTTATTTCAATCTTTCAATATCATCAAGGGCTTCCTGAACCTGGAAATACCCGATACGTATTGGCAACAATTTGTAACGAGCCAATATGCCCAATCGGATTTTGGTATCCAACCCAATAATTCGGTAAGAGTGATGGTAGAATATTCCTCTCCTAACACCAACAAGCCCTTACACCTGGGGCACTTGAGGAATAATTTTTTGGGCAGTAGCTTATCGGCTATTCTGGAAGCGACCGGAAATGAGGTGATTAAAACCTGCATTGTAAACGACCGGGGTATCCATATTTGCAAGAGTATGATTGCCTGGCAACGCTTTGCAAATGGCGCCACACCTGCATCTACCCAAACAAAGGGCGACCATTTTGTAGGTAATTATTACGTGCTTTTCAATAATGCCCTGCAAACAGAAATTGCTGCAGCAATCGCTTCCGGACAAACCAAAGAGCAAGCAGAGAAAGAAGTGCCTATAATGAAAGCTGCCCAAGAAATGTTGCTCGAATGGGAAAAAGGCAATCCTGAAGTGCTGGAACTTTGGAAAACCATGAACGAATGGGTATATGCCGGTTTTGCGCAAACCTATCAACGAATCGGCAGCGAGTTTGATAAAACTTACTACGAAAGCAATACCTACCTGCTGGGGAAAAATCTGGTTCAACAGGGGTTGGAGAAGAAAGTATTCTATCAAAAACCTGATGGCAGTGTTTGGATTGATTTAATTGCAGATGGCCTGGATGAAAAACTGGTTCAGCGAAGTGATGGCACTTCTGTTTATATAACACAGGATATTGGCTTGGCCGAGCAGAAGCAAGCAGAATTTAATACCAGTCAGAGTATTTATGTGGTGGGGGATGAACAAAACTACCATTTTAAAGTGCTGAAACTGATTTGCGAGCACCTGCAACTCCCATCCGCAGAAGGGATTTATCATCTCAGTTATGGAATGGTGGAATTACCTACGGGTAAAATGAAAAGTAGAGAAGGAACGGTGGTGGATGCCGATGACTTGTTAGATAATATGATTCGCATAGCAGCCGAAAAAACGGCGGAATTGGGGAAAGTAAATGATTTTACTGCTACCGAATTACAAGCGCTGAATGAAATGATTGGAATAGGGGCTTTGAAATTTTTCTTACTGCGTGTTGATCCAAAAAAGAAAATGCTTTTCAATCCCGAAGAAAGCATCGACTTCCATGGTTTTACGGGTCCGTTTATTCAGTATACACATGCTCGCATTAAAAGCATTTTGCGTAAAACGGGAACGGCTGCAGAGCAGGTTTCCGAAACCAATGCACCCATCGAACCCTGGCTTCCGGAAGAAAGGGAACTGGCAACCACTTTAGAAACCTTCCCCACTGTTCTGGAAGAAGCCGCTTTACA
>JAPLEI010000093.1 GCA_026391195.1 Bacteroidota bacterium
ATCCAGAAGAACTCAAACGTGCTAAAGAACATCAGCTGGAGAGAACCATTACCATCTTCCCCTGGATTGCCATTATTGATAAATTTCAGCATTGGGTATATGAACATCCCAATCATACCCTCGAAGAACGTACCAATCGCTGGATGGAAATAGTGGAAGAATTTTCTAGTCCCGAATTGGATGTGAGTGGATTAGAGTCCTACCGTGCCATTGGCTGGCAGCGACAGCTTCACTTGTTTGAAGTGCCTTTTTATTATATTGAATATGGCATTGCGCAATTAGGTGCAATAGGCCTTTGGATGCAGTACCAGCAAAATCCAACAACAGCGTTGGAACATTATATACAGGCACTTAGCTTGGGGGGTACCAAAACATTGCCGGAGCTGTATAAGGCAGCCGGATTGTCGTTTGATCTTTCTCCCGACTATATTAAAACACTGATGGAGTTTGCCGCTTCCGAAATGGAAAAGCTGTAGAAAATTATAGCTGTACCAGATAATCCTGCATCAGCTTTTTAACAAACAGGTTACCAAACAATTAAATAAAAAATGCTCTATTTCTGCAAAGCAGTGAGTAACCATTAAAGGAACCACATTATTAATTTCCCTCCCTGCATAATCACAGATGGCAACCAAGAGGCGAAGCCTCGCCCGATTTTGTATTAACGGATTTCAATCCGTTTATGATATACGGTTAGTTTACGCCTGTCCCTTCCCGTCGTTGTTTCGTGGACCAGCCGGCGGCCGGTTGTTTTGAGGAGGTTGAGGGGGGCGATTTCTGCTGGGTCCCTGATTTCCTCTTCCACGATCGCGATCTCTGTTGGGGGGTGCCGCATTGCGATTGCCTCCGGAAGAACCACCCATGGGCTTATTTCCCGGTCTATTTTGTTGCATTTGTCGATCGCGGTCGCGCTTTTTACGCTCATTTTTTTCAAGGGTACGCAAACTGATTTGACCCACCAGATCCACAAAAGCCGGCTCTTCCTCTTTAATTTTACTGGAAGTGATTTCAACGGGCTCTAATTCCGCCACTTTCTGTCCTTCGCGGTTAATCCGCTTAATCTCCTTTACCCGCTGAATGGTTAGCGGAAAATGTTTGGTATTGTTTGGTAGCACATACCACATCAAATTCTTGAAAATATCTTTTTTAATCAAATGGGCGGTACCGCTTTCGGTATCTAAGGTATCGGCATAATCTGGAAATTGCTGTAAGGCATCCAGATAGGTATCCAGTTCAAAGTTGAGGCAACATTTTAGTCGGCCACACTGTCCACTCAGTTTGGTTTGGTTGATAGACAGATTCTGATAGCGGGCAGCCGTTGTATTTACACTCTTAAAATCATTCAGCCAGGTACTGCAACACAATTCTCGTCCGCAACTACCAATACCACCCACTTTAGCGGCTTCTTGGCGAATACCAATCTGGCGCATTTCAACCTTTAGCTTAAAGTCGGCTGCAAATATTTTAATCAGCTCCCGAAAATCAACCCGGTCGTCGGCAGTATAAAAGAAAGTGGCTTTTTTGCCATCTGCCTGAATTTCCACTTCACTCAATTTCATGGGAAGTTTCAACTGACGTGCTGCGGCCCTGCTTCTGGCCAATACTTCTCTTTCCCGGGCTTTTTGCTGGTTGAACAAATCTATATCCCGCTCGCCGCTAGAACGCAGAATTCTTTTGATATCCGGACTAAACTCATCAATAGCCTTCTTTTTAAGTTGCAAACGAACCAGTTCTCCGGTTAGGCTTACTTCACCCACATCAAAACCGCCTACCCCTTCTACGGTAACGCGTTCTCCTTTTTCAAAATAGTGTAGGGTAGTATTCCGGTAATAATCTTTACGGCTGCCTTGTTGAAAGGATACTTCTATCACTTTACAGCTACTTTCCGGGTCGTGATAAGGCAAATTGAGTAACCAATCGTGCACATTCAGTCGGTTACAACCGCCCGAACTGCATCCGCCATTGCTTTTGCAACCGCCGGGTTTGCCGTTAGATGCCGTGCCACATGATCCGCAACCCATATGCGTAAGTAGTTTAATCGTGAATAAGTTAGAGAAGGGATAGCCTGTATGCCTGTAAAAATCCACCCATATGGCCAACCAGGAAGTTTTTCCAATGGCTGCCCCGGTTACAAATCAACCGGATGCTGGTATATGTTGTTTTCCGCCTTTGGCGGATAAACGAAGTAAATTCATCGGCAAAATCGGCACATTTCCTGCTCACTATAGCGTTTCAAAGAGGTTTCTCCATTTGGATAGCCCCCCATCACGATACCAAAAGTACGGATTTGTGTTGAATGATATAGAATAGTTTAATACTAAGGGCCTGGAACAGCAATTTGGCATTCGCATTTCGCTCTATATAATAAATGGCTTTTTCCAGCTCGTTTACGATGGCTTCTTGTTGACTAACCGATGTAATTTTATTCAATCTTTCGGCAAAATCCCGTTCATTATCGCCCAGCATTACCTGTTGGATGCCCATAATTTTGATTCGGATACTTTGCTCGAGTAGATGAATAAAGTATTTCAGCAGCTGTTTCTGCTTTTCCCTTCCAATTTTGTGCATCTCTTCGGCAAACTTCAATTGATGTACCGGTCCACCTTTCATGGTAGCATTCAACCATTCCCGTAGTAAACTATTCCAGTCGTTTTCGGCATGTTGCAATAGTTGGAGGGCTTCGCGGTAGTTGCCCTCACAAATACCGGCAATCTGGGCTGCCCGTACAGGGTCGGCACCTGCTCTTTGTATTAGGGCGGCTTCAATTTCATGTGAATCGGGAGCGGGAACCTTTATTAACTGGCAGCGGCTAATAATGGTAGGTAATATATCTTCTTCATTTTCGGCTACCAATATAAACAAGGTATGGGCAGGGGGTTCTTCCAATAATTTCAATAATTTATTACCCTCTTTTCTCAGGTATTCGGGCATCCAAATCAGCACTACCTTGGTTTCACTTTCAAAACTTTTTAAATTCAGTTGATGGTGAATCCGGTTACATTCCTCTGCTGTAATATTTCCCTGTTTATTTTCTGCGCCAATACTCTGCAACCAGTCGTACACATTGCCATAGGGATAAGAAGTAATGAATTCTCTCCATTCAGCGATATAATCATCACTAATGGGTTTGTCGCCCGATTTTTTAGGAAACACCGGAAAGGTAAAATGCAGGTCTGGGTGCATCAACTGGGCTGCGCGTTGATAGGCCGGCAGTGTATGAATATCTTCGGGGGCAACGAATCCGCCATCAGTACTTAGGGGAGTAAGATTACCGAATAAATCCGGAACCAGTGGGGCTGCAGCCGGTATGCTAACAACGTATTGGGCAAATGCCATGGCAAGGGGTAGGGCTCCACTTCCTTCCTTACCTAAAAAAAGAAGGGCATGACTAAGTCGGTTTTTTTTCACCATCTCAGTCAGGTTCAATTTTAAGGGCCCTAAACCAATCACATCACTAAAAAGCATACCATTCGAACCGGGATTCTATTTATGCAGCCGGGTTGTAAATGTAGGGTTTTCGGCATAAAAAAAGGAATCCGCTGGCGGACTCCTTTTTTACTATAATTCACTAATATTTTGTTATTGGAGATACTTGAGAATTTCTTCGCTGTCTGGCTTCACCTTACTACCAAAATAGGCAATCATTTTTCCATTTTCATCCAGTAAAAACTTATTAAAATTCCAGGAAATAGACGCATCCAATACGCCATTCTCCGCTTTACTGGTAAGCCATTTGTAAATGGGTGCCATGTCATTTCCTTTTACACTGATTTTGCTGGCCAGCGGAAAAGTTACTCCGTATCTCGACTTGCAGAATTGATTGATTTCGGTATCCGTACCGGGTTCTTGTCCCATAAAGTTATTAGCCGGAAATCCCACAATCACCAATTTATCTTTGTGTTGTTCATATAGTTTTTGCAGTCCTTCATATTGATAGGTATAGCCGCATTGGGATGCAGTATTAACTACCAGAATTTTTTTGCCTTTAAATTTGGCGAAATCAATCATACCTCCCTCAACGGATTTCACCTTAAAACTGTGGATGGAAGGCTGATCGGGAATTACAAAGGCGGAGAGCAAGCAAATGGCTGCAAGGGTGAGTAACTTTTTCATATGTAAATTTTAGTGGGTTGATTAGGTAAAATGCGTGTAATTGAAATTTTGGTTAGCTGGGTTAATTTCCGAGCATTATGTTCTATAAAGGTAAGGATATGTTCAACTAACTTAACGATCAATTGCCCAAAAGGTTTTTGAAAAATGCCATAATCAGGGTTGAATAGCTGTATAGGCTGCCGCTGCCAAACTCAAACTGCAGCCTTTTACCATTAGTATTTCGTTTCCACATGCTTCCAGGGTAGCTCCGGTTGTAATCACATCATCTACCAGTAAACAATGCTTATGTTCTAATTTTACTGGTTGCACCACAGAAAAAACACCCTGCATATTATTCCAGCGACTGTTTCTGTTTTCATGGGTTTGGGTTCGGGTAAATTGGTTTCTGATTACAGCGTTTTGAATGATTGGTTTTTGCCAAACTTCGCTGATTCCCTCTGCAATCAGTTGTGCTTGATTATAGCCCCTGATAAATTCTTTTTTCGGATGTAGTGGTAATGGAATGATACAATCAATTGAAGTAAATCGATCTGTTTTCTGCAGAGCGTATCCCATTTTTTTACCCAACCATCTGCCTGCTTCGGGAAGGTTTTTATATTTGAGCGATTGCATCAGGTGTTGCAGTAAGGAATCTTGCGTAAAGAAATAATCAGCTGCTGCTGCCTGAACCAGTAGGCGTGCCCTGAATATTTTTTCAACTGGGTTTCCGGAAATATCCCAGTAACCGGTGGCCGGCAAACTGAATTCGCAGCGGGAACATAGAAGAGACTCCCGAATAAGCAAATCGGTATGGCAGCCTTCGCAATAGTGGGGATACAATAAATGCAGCAAGGGTTGCAGGAACGCAGGTACATATGTTTTCATTCCCGAAAATCGAACATCCTCCTTGCAAAAAATTGGGTAATAAATACCCGAATTTCTACGGAAAGCTAAAAGAGGTGTCGGTAAACATCTTCCACACTACTCAGGGCTATTACCTGCATTTTGCCGGCAATTTTTTCAATGCCTTTTTTATTAAAGGGAGAGATGATGATTTTTTGAAAGCCTAGTTTCTCGGCTTCGGCAATGCGTTGTTCAAATGATGATTTTTTGAAAGCCCAGTTTCTCGGCTTCGGCAATGCGTTGTTCAATGCGGTTAACGGCTCTGATTTCTCCGTTTAATCCCACTTCGCCAGCAAAACAGGTAAGATCGGGAATGGGTAAATCTTCATACGACGATAGCAGGGCACAAATAACGGCCAGATCGATTGAGGGATCTTCTACCCGAATGCCTCCGGCAATGTTTACAAACACATCCTTCATACCAAATTGAAATCCTCCTCTTTTTTCCAGTACTGCCAACAGCAATTGCAGTCGGCGCAAATCGAAGCCGGTAACCGTACGTTGGGGGGTTCCATATACGCTGGGGGTAACCAGGGCCTGCACTTCTATAAGTAAGGGGCGCATACCTTCTAGGGTAGCTGCAATGGCACTGCCACTCAGGGCATGGTCTCTCTGGGCAATCAGAATCTCGGAGGGGTTAGCAACTATCCGCATGCCGGTTCCGGTCATCTCATAAATACCCAATTCTGATGTGCTTCCAAAGCGGTTTTTCAGGGTGCGTAATATGCGGTAGGCATAATGTCGGTCTCCTTCAAACTGTAACACGGTATCTACCATGTGTTCGAGAATTTTGGGTCCGGCAATGCCACCGTCTTTGGTAATATGGCCAATTAAAAAAACGGGGGTTTGTGTTTCTTTTGCGTAGCGTTGAAATTCACCGGCACATTCTCTAATTTGACTAACACTGCCGGCGGAAGAATCAATCAGAGGTGATTGCAGGGTTTGGATGGAATCAACAATTACTACCTGCGGTTGCAGTTTTTTTATTTCACGGAAGATAACGGCTGTGTCGGTTTCGGTTAGTAAAAAAAATTGCTCGTGCGCAATTTCTAATCGGTCGGCCCGCATTTTAATTTGCTGTTCACTCTCTTCACCGCTGATGTATAAAACGCGCAAATCCTTTAGCTGTAGGCCGTTTTGGAGAAACAAGGTGCTTTTACCTATACCGGGTTCACCGGCAACCAGTACAATACTTCCCGGAACAATGCCTCCTCCCAACACGCGATTTAGTTCCGTATCCGAAGTTAAGATTCGCTCATCCTGCAAAGTAATCACTTCCTGCAGCGCAATGGATTTATGTATTCTTTTTTCTCCGCTATTGTCTTTCCAGCTCTCTGAATTTTTATTTCCTTTATCCAATATTTCTTCAGTAAAAGTGTTCCATTCGGCACAGGCGGGGCACTTACCAATCCATTTCGCACTTTCATATCCGCAGTTATTACAGAAGAAAGCGGTTTTTATTTTACTCATATTTCAAAGGTAGTGTTTGGGTGCGATTTCTACACCGAATTTGCCAATGCTATTAGCGGAAATGCAGGCTGAGTGCGATTGAAAAGCGGGAGGGGTATACAAAGCAAAAGGGCCAACATTGCTGTTGACCCAATCACTTACTAACCCATTAAATTCTACCACTAAGTTACAATAATGGGTCAGATTCCAAAATTAATTTTACGAATGGCGGGGCTTTAACGAAGACTTAAACATGTAAAATAAAATAATATGTTCGATGTTTTCCCAGATACTTTATCAAAATGAGGCAAAATGCTTTTTTTTCTATTTAAAAACTTTAGGTAGGCTTTTTTTCACCTCTTTTGTCCAGATTTCTTCTCATGCTGTTAATAATCAAATAAATTAAATATATAATTAATAACTATAATTTAAAAAAATTATTATTAGCATAAAATACATTAATAATAAATAAATAGGTGTTTATTATTATTTTGTTAAACTTTGTATTTATTTATTTGTTTTTATGAACTGGTTGATAATTAGCGCTTTGTTTAATTTTTTGCCGTAAAAAAGCTATATTATTAAACAATTGTATAGGCATTTATTATTAGCCCAATGAAAGTAATTAATCATTAAACTATCCAACACATGAGAAAAAGTATGCTTCTGGTTGTTTGTGCAATGATATTCGCAATAGGCGGATTTGCACAAACCACGTCTGTAACCGGCAAGGTTGTGGATGAAAAGGGGGCTCCGGTATCGGGGGCTTCAGTATTGGAAAAAGGAACCAAAAACGGTACAAATACCGCAACTGATGGTGCTTTTTCCCTAAAAGTAAAATCGGGCGCTACGCTGGTAGTGTCTGGATTAGGTTTCGAAGCCAAGCAATTAACCGCTTCTTCGGCCAATGGTATTATTCGACTCACCCCGGAAACCAAAGAGCTAAATGAAGTGGTTGTAACCGGATTTGGGGGTAGTTTAATTAAAAAGGATGTAACCGGAAATATTGCCCGCGTTAAAGGGAAAGATTTCGAATTTCAACCCAGTGCTAGCGTAGATGCATCTTTACAAGGTAGAGCTGCTGGGGTATATGTGAACAGTCAATCCGGAAAACTAGGTCAGTCTGTTACCGTTCGTGTAAGAGGTAACTCTTCCATCAGCGCCAGCAGTCAACCATTGTATGTTTTAGATGGTATACCTATTACATCAAATGATCAGAGTTCTTATGGGGGTGATATGAATCCGCTCACGGATATCAACCCGAATGATATTGAGTCGGTGGAAGTATTGAAAGATGCTTCCGCTGGAGCTATTTATGGTTCGCGTGCTGCCAATGGGGTAATATTAATTACTACCAAAAGAGGTAAGGTTGGTAAAACCAATGTAACGGTGAATCTGCAAACGGGTTATTCAGAAGCTACCAAACGTCTCCCGATGTTGAATTCGGAGCAATATGCTGAACTCATATTAGAAGGTGCCAAATACAGAGATGATTTGGATGGTACGCCGATTTCCGATCCGAATAGCTGGACTGCCTACGTGAAAAATGATGTGATGGATTATTATAGTTATGGTTTGTGGTCGAAAGATCCTAAGAAAAACTATGACTGGCAGGATGCGGTATTTCAAAAAGCTCCTTATCGCCAGGCCGACTTGCAAGTAAGAGGCGGAAACGATAAAACTAAATTTTTTGCTTCTTTTCAGCACTTAGATCAAACCGGTACGATTATCGGAAATAACCTGCAGCGTTCAACTGGAAGAATGAATTTAGACCATAAAGCCAATGATTGGTTGGATATTGGTATGAGTATGAGTTTGTCTAGAACTTTCAACAGAAGGTTACCCGATGATAATGCGTTCTCTAATCCACTGCAGGCAGTAGCTTTAATGCCTATGACGCCCTTCATCGATCCCAATACAGGGTTAGATGCAGGAACGCCTCCCGGTGATGTGAACATTCCCCTTTATTATAATCCAGTGCTTTCGGTAAAATATGCCCGCTTTACGCAGGACGTATATCGCACATTTGGAAATACCTATTTGAAAGCGAAAATATTACCCGGATTAACTTTTCAAACAGAGTTTGGTTTAGATTTTCTGAGCCAGAATGAAGAGGGCTATTTTCAATCTCAAACAGTTCGTAACCAAACCAGAGCCGTGCGCGGAGTAGGAACCAATAATGGAACCTTCATTACCAACTATAACACCAACAGTTATTTCAATTATACCAAAGTAACTGGCAAGCATAACATCGCTGCTACGCTCGGTATGCAATACCAACAATCACAAGCGAAATACAATTTTACCGAAGGAACCGACTTCCCTTCTAACTCTTATCAGAAGATTGCCAGTGCGGCTACCAAGTCGGGAGGTAGTTCATCACAATCAGATTTCCGATTCCTTTCTTATTTCCTCCGGGGTAATTATACCTTCAACGATAACTATATTTTAGCCGTTAGTGGAAGAATTGATCAGTCATCTCGTTTTGGTAAAGATGCTCGTTCAGGTTTCTTCCCATCCGTATCTGCTGGTTGGATACTTTCTAATGAGAAATTTTTACAAGGATTCAAGCCCCTTAGCTTCTTAAAGCTGCGCGCCAGCTATGGAGTGGTGGGAAATGCTGAAATTGGAAATTTCCCTCAGTTAGGTCTCTTTTCCGGAGATGCAGGATATGCCGGAGCAGCCGGACAGCGCCCATCTCAGTTGCGTAACGATAACCTGAAATGGGAAACCACCAATCAATTTGATGTGGGTATTGATTTCGGTTTCTTGAATAACCGTATCACCGGTGAAATTGATTACTATCAAAAGAAAACCAATGGGTTGCTGTTGAATGTGAATATCCCTGCCACAACAGGTTTTACCTCACAAATTAAAAACGTGGGTAAACTCGAAAACAGTGGTTTCGAATTTGTATTGAATACGCAAAACTTGGTGGGCGATTTCAAGTGGACTACCAACCTGAATATGGCCATTAACAAAGGAAATGTAACGGATATTCAGGGACAGATTATTGAGGGTGGCGTAAGTTCTATGAATCGTGTTCAGGAAGGATATAATGTAGGGGTATTTTATACCGTAGAATTCGCGGGTGTAAATCCGGCAAACGGAGATGCATTATTCTATAAGAATACCAAGTTAGCAGATGGATCTTTGGATAGAACTACCACTAACGTTTACAGTCAAGCACAGCGAACAGTAGTAGGTGATCCTAATCCAGATATGGTATTTGGTGTTACCAATACCTTCTCTTATAAAGGATTTGATATGTCGATCTTTTTTAACGGAGTAACCGGAAGTCAGAATAATATTTATGGTATGGGGCGTTATTCTTCTGCGAGTATGTTATATGAAGATAATAATACTGCTGATCAGTTGAGGAGATGGAGAAAGCCAGGAGACATTACGGATATTCCTCAGGTAAGATTGTATCGTGTGAATGGTTCTCAGGCAAGCAGCCGGTATATAGTAGACGGTTCCTATGTTCGTTTAAGAACTGCTTCCATTGGATATACTTTCAATTCGAAGAAACTGAATAAATACAAAATTGACAAAATGAGGGTATATGTTTCCGGACAAAACCTACTCACTTTCACCAATTATACTTATTGGGATCCCGAGGTGAATGCAGATTCATTTGATTCGAATATTGCCAAAGGAAATGATTTCTATACTCCTCCTCAGCCAAGAACTTTCTTACTGGGGTTAAACGTTAGTTTCTAATCTCAAAAAAAGCATGTTATGAAAAATATATATTCATATAGTAAAAACCTTCTCTCCTCAGCGCTACTGGTAGCCTTACTAGGAGTAACGGGATGTGAGAAGCGGTTAGATATATCACCTTACCAAAGTATCGCAGATGATAAAGCTCTGTTAACTGAAGATGATGTATCGGTAACTTTAGTAGGTGCATACGACGGTGCTCAAAATGCAGCGGTGTATGGGGGCGATATCATGGTGTTGAACGAGTTGATTGGTAACACGGATAACATCAACTTTACCGGAACCTTCGCAGGATTATCGGATAGCTACCAGTTACAAATGGTTGCGAATAATTCATTTGCAGCCTCCACCTGGATTTCTTCTTATGCAGCCATCAACCGTTGCAATAATGTGTTGTCGGCAATCGATAAAGTAACTTCCAGTGCAGCCCGTAAAAACTCGGTAGAAGGGCAGGCTTTATTTTTGCGCGCCTCTATCTATTTCGAGTTGGTGCGTTTATATGCCAAATTTGTAGGGGATGGAGATATCGCTACTAATCCGGGTGTACCCTTGGTATTAAAGCCAACCGGTAATGTAACGGATGCCGATAATCTTCCCCGTGCAACCGTAAAAGCCGTATACGATCAAGTGGTGGCCGATCTTACCAAAGCAGAAACTTTACTGCCAACCAGTAATGGATTTTATGCTACTAAGTGGTCTGCTGCTGCACAAATATCCCGGGTACAACTGATGTTAAAAAATTATACCGAAGCAGCTGCTGCTGCCAATCGGGTAATTTCTACCAGTGGTCGGGTATTGAATCCAGATTTTACTAAGTTATGGTTTACGTTTATTAATAATGGAGGTACTACTCCTTCTGAATACCTGTTCAGTATTAAAGTAACCGCGCAAGACGGATCGAATTCTTTAAATACCTATTTCGGTAGAACCATTTCAAGCATTCCGGGTACTGCCGGAAGAAGTGACTGTAAAGTAAAAGCAGCTCATCTTGCTTTGTACGAAGCAGGAGACGTTCGTAAGAACTTCTTTGTTTTATCGGGAGGTAGTTACTATACCCAAAAACACCTCGATCGTTATGGAGATGTGCCTATAATTCGGTTAGCAGAAATGTACCTTACCCGTGCAGAAGCTAATTTTCGCTTAGGTACTTCCGTAGGAGCAGCTCCTTTGCAGGATGTAAACATAATTCGTGGCAGGGTAGGTTTGGCTCCCTTAGCTACCCTTACGCTGAACGACATCTTAAAAGAACGTTCGCTGGAGTTGGCTTTTGAAGGACATAATGTAATTGAAGCCAAGCGTTTACAGAAAAATGTGGGCGTTACTCCTTGGAATTCACCCAAGCTTCTCTTTCCTATTCCTCAAAGAGAAATGGATGTAAATAAAAATCTGGTTCAAAATTCAGGCTATTAATAATAGTAACTGATTCATTCTATTCAGGGCCGTTTCGCAAGAAACGGCCCTTTTTTGTGCGGCTACCTTATTCCGTATAACTGGCTACCCTTCCTTTTTTACTCCCGTAAGCGGAACACCCCCTCTAAGGGCAATAATACATGTAAATAATAATAATTTAACTTCTTTTCTCTTAAATCAAATCAGTTATATATTATAAAAATATATAACTGATTTTTCAGATTTCGGCTCTCATAAAAATTAACAATACTTACTATTTAATTTAATTAATAAAATCACAAATTAAGCAATGTAATTATCTATTAATCAATTTAATAAAAATATGATTAATAAAAATATGTAAATATTAAACAATATTATTGCCTAATATTATCCAAATGTCATATTATTGTGAATATTCCGTTAAAACGGCGGGTTTCTAACGATTGCTTTCATTCACCCAGCCGTTTTTTAGCAGAATTGTTAGTTTTTAAGTTGTTGAATTGCAAAAATTCAAATTTTGTTTAACGCAGCGAATTATTAAACACGCTTGTCTAAAAAATAGTTTTGATATAAACCTTTAAATAACCAACTACATGAGAAAAAGTATGCTTCTGGGTATTTGTGCAATACTGATAGCAATCGGTGCATTTGCGCAAACTACCCCTGTAACCGGAAAGGTTATGGATGATAAGGGCGCACCGGTTTCAGGTGCATCTGTTTTGGAAAGAGGAACTAAAAATGGCACTACAACTGCTGCCGATGGTTCTTTCTCCTTAAAAGTAAAACCAGGTTCTACCTTAGTAGTTTCCGGTGTAGGCTTCGAAAACAAACAAATTTCGGCCTCGTCGTCTAACCTAATGGTTGAATTGGCTCCCGATGTTAGGGCTTTGAGCGAAGTGGTAGTAACCGGAACCGGTGTGGCTACCAGTAAGCGAAAACTAGGATTTAACGTTGAGTCGGTAACCAGCGGTAAGTTACCCGTAATTCCTTCAGCAACATTAGATCAGGCGCTGGTAGGAAAAATTGCCGGAGCCCAAATTTCTTCAGTATCCGGTAACCCCGGTGATCCGGTAAATATCGTTTTACGTGGTATTAATACGGTAGATCAATCTACCCGCCCATTGATTATGATGGATGGAGTTGAAATTCCCTTTGGTAACCTGAATAGCTTGGATCTTTCTCAAGTAGAGCGCGTTGAGGTTGTAAAGGGAGCAGCTTCTGCTACCTTATATGGTGCCCAGGGTGCCAATGGAGTTATTCAAATCTTTACCAAGAAAGGTGTAAAAGGTAAAATGACCATTAATGCCTCTGTTAGCGGAACTTCTAGCAGTTTTATCAATTCTGGAAACTTTGGAAAAGCTAGCCTACACCCCTATTTAACCGATGCAAGTGGTAATATAGTATCCGCAACTACCCAAGCTGGTTTTACTGCTGGTCAGCCCTTATTCATTGACCCAGTATATGGTGATTTACCCGGTTCGGCTACGATAGCTTATAAATATGGTACAAACATAGCCGGGTTACCCAGTACTACTCCGGGAGGTACACAGAATTATACGCGTTATGGAATTTTGGATCCACGGAATAATGTCAATCAACCCTATGTTGGTAAACTGCAATACAATGACCATTTTAAGCAAGTATTTCAGGGAAATGAATCTACCAATTACTCCATTAATATGAGTGGTGGCTCAGAAAAATCTGATTTCAATATTTCATTGGCCAACAACAAAACCACTTCGCCTTTTCTGAAAAATAATGGAGCATTAGACAGAACCAACTTTACTGCAAATCTTGGATTTGAAGTGTTTAAAAACTTTACCATTCGTTCCATCACAGGTTTGATTTATCAAAAAAATAATATGCATCCGGGCTTAGGTGCTCCCGGAGGTGGTGGTAATGGATTAGGCTTGACTAGTGCAGGTGTAGGAACTGTATATGGATTTTTAAATACCTCACCTTTCTTTAGCTTAACCGATACCATTGCAGGCGGAAATTATCCAACCTATCAAAGAGCCAGCTTTTTGAGTGTAAACGCAGGTAATCCATTTTACAACTTGCAGTACACATCTGGAGACAGCAAGCGGTATGATATCATGCAAATTTTTGACGCCAATTATAAGGTGAATAAATTTTTGACTTTGAATGCCAAATACGCTTACAACTATAAGAATGGTAGCGATATTTGGACCTACTATAATCAGTCGCTGAATGAAAATTCCAATGCCTACGGTTCTTGGGCAGCCTATTACAATGGTACCGATAATACCGGTGAGGTGGTAAATTTTCAGTACAGCAATACGCAACAGAACTTTTTGGCCAGTGCTTTTATTGTAACAGATTTTGAAAAGGATTTCAAGTTGAAACTGCCTATTCAAACTACTACCCAGATTGCTTTTGATTACAGAAGAAGAGATTACAACTCGGCTACATTTGGCGGACAATCTTTGTCTATCAACCCACCCTTCACTTTATCAGCAACTGCCAGAGACAAGAATGTGTTTGATTACAGAGAAACTTTTGTAACATACGGTTACCTAGTAGATCAGAAATTTGAATTTGGAAATTACGGAGGTGTTACCGCCGGTTTTAGAACCGACTATTCCTCGGCCTTCGGAGCTGGTTCTGCCCCTTTCACATTTCCTCACTATAATGGTTATTTGAATCTACATGCCTTCAAATTCTTAGACAACATAAGCAATACGCTTTCTTCTTTCAAAATCAGAGCTGCTTATGGAAAAGCTGGTATTCAGCCCAAGCCTTTCGACAGATATCCTGTACTGAATCAGCAACCCACTGGCAATGAATTATCTTACACAAACCAAACCACTGCCAAGAATCCTAACCTGAATGTGGAGCTTACCGCTGAAACTGAAGTAGGTACTGATGTTTCAATTAATCTCGGAAAAGGCGATTGGTTTAAATCGTTAAACTTCTCTTTCACCTACTGGAAGAGAAAAACAGATAACGCTATTTACTCTGTAAACGTTCCACCTTCTACCGGAGCCAACTCTATCCTTACCAACGCAATTGGAATGTCTTCAAATGGATATGACATCAGTGTGAATATTCCAATACTAAGTAAGAAAGACTTCACTTGGGATCTGACTGCCAATTTTGGTCACCAGACTTCTAATATCGATTTCGTACAAGGGGGTGATATTCCACTTACTACCAATGCAGGTAGCACCGGATTGGTGTTAACGGCAGGTAGAAAAATTGGTGAAATTTATGGTTACAAAGCGCTTACTAGTGTTGGTCAATTGCGCGCAGATGGAAAAACTCCATTTATATCCAGTGCAAATCAGGGTGGATATGAAATTGTAGAAGGTCGGGTTGTTAATAAAACAACCAAAGCGATTTTCTTCTCTGATGAAGCTGAATCACTGGGAGATCCTAATCCAACCCTAACTTCTTCTTTTATCAACTCATTCAGTTGGAAAGGAATTGTAAGTTTCGGATTCCAGTTCGATTGGATCTCTGGTGCACATTTATATAACCAAACCAAAGAGTGGATGTACAGAGATGGTATCAGCAGCGATTTTGCTAAGCCAGTAACAATTAACGGTCAAACCGGTGCCTGGTCTGCCTATTATGCCAGTGCTTACTATGCCCTAGGTGGAACAGCCAGAGGGGTAGGTAATAACGTAACGAAAGACTATTTCTATTCAGATGCTTCTTTTGTAAGACTTAGAAACGTTTCTATCGGAATAGATTTTGCACGGTTTGCCAATAAGCCTTGGCTGAAAAAATGCCAGTTGGTGTTAAGCGGAAGAAATCTGTTGACCTTTACGAAATATGATGGAATGGATCCGGAAATTAGTTCTGGTAGTTCTAACTCAGCATGGGATAGAGGTATAGATCATAGCACAATTCCTAACATGAAATCATATCAGGCAACGCTGAATCTTTCCTTCTAATATTAACCAATTCAAATTTATCAATAATGAAAAATATATTATTCAGCATTAAAAAGACGACCGGGTTTTCAGGAAAGGGCGTTTCCCTGATGGCCTTGATTCTGATGTCTTCTCTGCTTATAGTTTCTTGTAAAAAGGAACTAGACGTTAAAAACCCCAACGACCCTACTTTTGGCGGGAACGTAAATTCTGAAGATGGATTAGCCGCTTACGCCAAGGGGGCAGTTTACTGGAATGGTTTCAATTATGGGAACGGATGGCTGGGAGATAGTTATTTCTCTCTTCCTTGGGGTTATCACGAACTGATGGGAGATGTTGTTGGCGGAGGACAAGGTTCTAACAACCAAACAACTACCATGGGTGTTCCAGATTATTTCTTAGCAAATCCGGCTGATCCAAGTACCAAGTTTACCAATCCTTCGCCACAAGCTGCTTCTATCATTCGGGTATTTAATACAACCGCCGCTACAGCAAATGCGAATAACGCTTTGTTTTACGAGTGGACTAGTATGTATGCATTGATTAATTCTTGTAATATCACCCTTGAAAATTTGGGAGGTATTCCATTGAGCGCCGATAAAGCGAATACCGTTAAAGCTTGGTGCTACTGGTGGAAAGGTTTCGCCTATGCACAAATCGGAAGCCTATATTACGCAGGGTTAATTATGGACAAATCAAATACGATTGTAAGTGATTTTGTTTCTCAGGCCGCAATTATTACAGAATCTAATCGCAATCTTAATTTAGCAATTAGCACCCTGGGTAGTATCTCCAATGCAGGTGAGTATGGAACGATGCTTGCTAAAATGATTCCTGCTCAGTGTCAGGTAGGTTTGGGAATGCCTCCAACAAAAGATATGTGGGTAAGAACCATTAATACTATGTTGGCACGTAATATTTTAGTAAATAAATTGGCTCCATTTGTAAATGGCAATCCAGCTGCTACTATCTCAAAGGCTTCGATTCCTGCGATGACGGCTGCAGATTGGACGGCTGTAATCAATTACTGTAATAATGGTGTGAAAAAAGGAGATTATGTTTTTACTGGAAGAACTTCTGCTAGTAATTCCTTTTTCTCAGCTACTTCAGGTTCTGTGGCTGGTATGTGTGCTTTCTCTAATCAAGCCACTACTTATAAAGTGAGTGAGCGTTTGGTACAGAATTTCAAAACAGGTGATAACCGCCTGAATAACTTTTCTACAGCCAACGGTACTTTCTATGGAGATGCCAACACCAACTCTACTCGTTGGACTTTGCGTGACGGTGCAACTGCAGGCTTAACGGGCATTCCGATTCTCGGATCCAGAACACCCGGAGCCCTTGAAATTTATATTGGACCAACCTGGGAAGAAAATACCCTCATGTTAGCCGAAGCTAATATCCGCTCCTCAAATGTATCGGCTGCTTTAACTCAAATTGATGCTGTTCGCAGTGGTCAGGGTTCAGGTGTACCTGCTTTGACTGGCACTTCACTTTCTGCCGCACAAGCAATGAGTGAATTAGCTAAGGAAAGAGGGGCAGCTCTTGCTTTCCGAGCTCTTTCTTATTGCGATGCCCGTCGCTGGGGATGGACGTATAACATTGCAAACGGAGGTGGACGCTATGGTGCTACCTTAATATACAATAACACAGTATATACCAATGCTACCATTAACTACAACTTTATGGATTATTGGGATGTACCTGCTGATGAGATTGCAAAAAATCCGCCATCTGCTACCAGTGCACCTACTAAGAATGCCAACTATTAATAGTTGAATGTATAAAAGTAAAAAGCGGGCAATTTTAAATTGCCCGCTTTTTTTATGTAAAGTCTTCGAATTGATGTTAACTAAGCAGGATTTTATAGCTTCACTTCCTCATCCTGCTCATTAAAAAAGCGATATTCTACCAAATGATTGTTGGTATTCGATTTGGCTTTGAGTGATATGCCATATTTACGCTTCCAGCGCTTAATAATGGAGGTAAAGAACCCTTTGGTAAGGTAGGAGTGAACAATAGGGTTCACCGACAAAATAAGCTTCTTATGGCTGTGGGTAGATAAATACGCTATTTTCTTTTCAATTTCGTCTTCCAGTAAAAGAGTCGACATGATTTTACCAGTTCCGCTGCAAACCGGGCAATTTTCCGATGTGTTGATGTTCACTTCCGGGCGCATCCGTTGGCGGGTAATTTGGCAAAGGCCGAATTTAGAGATAGGTAATACCGAATGCTTGGCCCGGTCGGTTTTCATATAATTTTCCATCGCCTCCTGAACCTTGCGCTTATTATCGGGCAGCTTCATATCGATAAAGTCTACCACAATAATCCCCCCAATATCCCGCAATCGTAGCTGACGCGCAATTTCTTCGGCCGCTTCTAGATTGGTTTGCAGGGCATTTTCTTCTTGATTGTTACTTACGCTTTTATATCCACTGTTTACGTCTATCACATGCAGGGCCTCGGTATGCTCAATAATTAAATAAGCTCCGCTGGGTAGGTTCACCGTTTTGCCAAAAGATGATTTTACCTGCTTGGTAACCCCAAACTGATCGAAAATGGGTAAGCCATTCTGATAATAACTTACAATGTCTAACTTATCCGGCGCAATGCGCTGAATGTATTGCTGGGTTTCGGTAAACAGGGTTTTATCATTTACCACCACTTTATTAAAGTCGGCATTCAGCAGATCCCTTAATATGCTGGTAGTTTTATTCTCTTCACTCAATATCCGCACCGGAGGAGTTGCTTTGCGCAGCTTTTCCTGAATGTTTTTCCAGGTTTCGGAAAGGCTAAGTAGATCCTGGTGTAATTCTGCAGTGGATTTACCCTCCGCCGCTGTTCGTACAATTACCCCAAAGTTTTTAGGACGAATGGATTCTACAATTTTATGCAATCTTTTCCGCTCATCTGCAGAGTGAATTTTTTTAGAAACCGCCACAATCTCGTTGAAGGGCGTCATCACCACAAAGCGGCCGGGAAGGGAAATTTCGCAACTTAAACGGGGTCCTTTGGCAGCAATGGGCTCTTTCAGAATCTGAACCAATACCGGAGGCTTGCCATTAAGCACTTCATTGATTTTACCACTTTTTAAAATTTCAGGTTCGATGGTAAACTTGCTGAAATCAAAAGTCTGTCCCTCTTTAAGTTGGGTAGCCAGTTGGGTAAATTTGAGTAGGGAGCGGATGTAAGGGCTTAAATCGGTGTAATGTAAAAAGGCGTCTTTTTCAAATCCAACATCTACAAATGCTGCATTCAATCCGGGGGTAAGTTTCTTTACCTTACCCAGATATAAGTCACCCACGGCAAAATTGGCATCCGTTTTTTCGCTGTGTAGTTCAACCAGCTTTTTATCTTCCAGGAATGCAATTTCAACGCCCGTAGGCACTGCATTGATTATTAATTCTTTGTTCACGTGTGGCCGCATTTATAAGCAACTCACCAGCCCGATAGCCTTGTAGTAAAGCAATACACTTACTATAATTACCTATATACCCCTAAGATAAGGGTGTGTACATTTTGGAAACTATATAGTGCGAAAATGCAGCTGCTATGGTTGGCAGCTGCGGGGAAAAGCAGGAATCAGAAAAAATTATTTATTTTTTTTCTTATGGCGATTCTTCCTCAAGCGTTTTTTACGTTTATGCGTAGCAATTTTATGACGCTTTCTTTTCTTACCACAGGGCATAGAGTGAGTATTTTAATGAATAAATTGGTGATTATTTTTTTAACTCGTTAATTCTACTGTCAAATTCTTTTATAATATCAGGGCGTTTTACCAGTTTCTTCAAATTCTCATAGGCCCTGATGGCTTCTGTTTTGTTCCCTTTCAGCTCATAACACTCTGCCAGGTTAAATGCGGCTTCTAGATTAGCAGGATTTTTTTTCAAAATCAGCTGAAATCTTTCAATCGCTTTATCGTACTGACCACTCCGCTTTCCACCCAACCCCAATATCAACTGACCATACAAGTTATCCGGATTCTTGGTAACAATCTCTCGGATGGGCAAAATGCCTTCCATCGGATTGTCGGAAAGGTTTCCGAAAATATAGCAGGCCCCCAAACCTATCCGGGCAGAATCATTCGCCGGATTGATTGTTAATGCACGCTGAAAAAGATCTTTTGCATTTTCTGCCAACCAATGCTGTAACTCCGGTTGATTAGAGGAACCTATTAGGTTGTCTAAATACAGCCGGGCGGCAAAGGTGAGGCTTTTTTCAGAATTTTCCAATTTAGATGCCTCTCCGGCATAATAGGCCTGCATTTCGAAAATGCCTACCGAATCGGCCCAAAATCGGGAAAGTTGATGAAAAATATGTAGCCTATTTTCCGAGGAGCTATCCTTATTTAATTGATTTTCAATTAATTGAAGGCTATTTAGTTGGCCTGGCTTCAGTGTTTTACGTGCCGAAGCAATCAGGTTTAGCGACTCATCCTGGTGGTTATGTGCCTCTACGGCACTGCCCGCAGGAGAAATATTTTTTTCGGGAAGGTGGGTTTTTCCAAACAGCAGGAGCGCCAGGAGTAAAATACCTGCCCCTGAAAGGAGGGCAATCTGAGATTTGTTCACTGTTTTTTTGGCAAAGTTAACCCTGCTTATGCTTAGATTTCACTTCACTAACAAATTCTTTCGCCGGTTTAAATGCAGGAATATAATGTTCGGGAATTTCTACCGCAACATTCTTCTTGATATTCCTGCCTATTTTAGCAGCTCTTTTCTTAGTAATGAAACTGCCAAAGCCGCGTATATAGATATTCTGGCCACGTGCCAGACTGTCTTTCACTTCTTTAAACATGGTTTCTAATGTAACCAAAACATCTACCTTAGGTATGCCGGTTTTATCTGAAATTTGATTTATTAAATCTGATTTTCTCATATATTATCTTTTATGAGTATGCAATTTGATATAAATTAAAGCAAATTATTTGATATATACAAGTAAACATAAAAGATTATTTTAACAGAAAAAAAATACCATTCATCCGTTCATCCTTGATTTTTGGTTTTAATGTATAACAACAAATTAATATGAGTAAAAAAAAGTCTGCAAAAAAAAGCGGAGAAATGCCCCCAAATGAGCTGACTGGGGGACGTTTTTTTACGGGCAGGCTCATAAAATGGCATCATTCCGGCAATAACCGGCAAATGCCCTGGAAAGGGGACACAGATCCCTATAAAATCTGGTTGAGTGAGATCATCCTTCAGCAAACCCGGGTTGCGCAGGGTATGGAATATTACCTCCGTATTGTAAAAGCCTATCCAACTGTTGAGCAACTGGCCGCTGCACCGGATGCCGCTGTATTTAAACTATGGGAAGGATTGGGCTATTATAGCCGATGTAGAAATCTGCTGGCAACCGCCCGAATGGTTAGCAAAACGTACCAGGGAAAATTTCCGCCCACTTATCAACAACTGCTGGACTTACCGGGTATTGGTCCTTACACCGCTGCTGCCATTGCTTCTTTTGCCTTTCAACTGCCCTATGCGGTAGTAGATGGAAATGTTTTTAGGGTTTTGGCCCGTTATTTTGGAAATCATACTGCCACCGATTCAGCAGCAGGAAAAAAATATTTTACCGATTTGGCCAACCAGTTGCTGTATCAACCAGCACCGGGCATTTATAATCAGGCGATTATGGATTTTGGGGCTACTATCTGCAAACCTCAGCAACCCCTTTGTGCCCAGTGTTTTCTAAAAACGAAATGTGCAGCCCGCCAAAGTGGATGGGTACATCAATTGCCCGTTAAGGAAAAAAGTATTCAGCGTTCTGTGCGGCATTTTACTTACTGGGTTTTTAACTATCAGGGAAAGCGGGCGGTGCGAGAAAGAACCTCGGGAGATATCTGGCAACACTTATCCGAGTATTACTTAATGGAAACCGACAAACCAGTAGAATGGGATAAGCAATTGGTATCTGAGTGGCTTACCGGGCAGGGAATACGAACGTTTCAACTGGAAGCCATTTCCCCTTTATATAAGCAAAGCCTTACTCATCAGCATATAAAGGGCATCTTTATCACCATCCAGCTAACAGCCATTCCTACTTTTTTGCAGCACTATCAATGGATATCGCTTAACCGGCTGAAAACCCGGGCTTTTCCCCGATTCATTAATCAGTGGATGGAAGCGCCCGAAATGCCTTAATTACCCTCCCCGTCGAAAAAGGATGAATTCTACTATATATCCACACCCTAGGGTACTTCTTGCGGTGATTGCCACAGAAATAATACATTTGTAAGGGATAATGCCGGCCAGCCGGCGATTGATAACTAAAAAATCTACTTTGGATCACCACCCGGTTACCCAGTTTTTTCAAAATGCCGTGCTACTCTCGGGCATTCAGGCACAGGGTACTACCATTCTTGTAATGGTACTGATTGTGTCGCTCTTTTTATCCTTTGTATTATCCGGTTCCGAAGTTGCCTTCTTTTCGCTTACTTATAAGGATGTGAACATGCTGAAATCGAAGCAGCAACCTGCCTATTTGCGCATCGTGAAATTGCTGGAAGAGCCCAAAATATTACTGGGCTCACTTTTAATTGCCAACAGCTTTATAAATATATCCATCATCATCATCTCTAATTTACTGATTGATAACCTATTCAATTTCGAAAGTTTTAATGGGGTTTGGATAGAATTTGTAATTAAGGTAGTGGTAGTTTCCTTTATGCTGGTATTATTTGGAGAAGTGATGCCTAAAGTACTTGCCACCCAGAATAATATTCGCTTTGCCCACGATTTTGGCGGAGTAGTTCAGATAGTTTATTACACCTGCAGCCGGTTAAGCCGCTTTTTGGTAAAATATTCAGATTGGGTAGAAACCAAACTCACCCATCGATCCAGCGGGGCTTTTAGTTTAGAAGAGCTAGACCATGCCATTGATTTAACCACCCAGCATACTGCCACCGAAAACGAGAAGAACATTCTCAAGGGAATTGTAAAATTTGGCAATATTACCGTTAAACAAATAATGAAAACAAGGGTTGATGTGAACGGAATCAGCGATGATACCCCATTTCCCGAACTAATCGCGCAGGTGAAAGAGTGGCGCTACAGTCGGTTACCTGTGTATAAAGAAGATCTGGATAATGTAACCGGAATGATCCACACCAAAGATTTACTGGCGCACCTAAATGAACCGGATAATTTTCAATGGCATTTGCTCATGCGACCTCCCTTTTTTGTGCACGAACAAAAATTTATTGAAGATCTGTTAAAAGAGTTTCAACAGAAGCATATACACTTTGCAGTTGTGGTAGATGAATTTGGAGGAACCAGTGGGATTGTAACCCTAGAAGATATTCTGGAGGAAATTATTGGCGATATCAAAGATGAATTTGATGATGAGGAAGCCAGTCATAAAAAAATTGACGAAAACAATTACCTGTTCGAAGGAAAGACCATGATAAATGATGTTTGTAAAATCATGGAACTAAAAAAAGACACTTTTGAATCGGTTCGGGGTGAGAGTGATTCGCTGGCGGGCGTAGTGCTGGAAATTGCCGGTGAAATTCCTAAGCCCGGGCAGGTACTGCAATCAGGGGATTTTGAATTTACCGTGCTGGAAGTAATTAAAAACCGCATTCACCGGGTAAAAGTTACTATCAAGCGTCAAACCACTTCCGACTAAGCTATGCGTTCATTCAACTCTTATCCGGTATATATTTTTGGTTTGTTTTTATTGATAAGCGGATGGGCCTGTAATAGTACCTATACTGCTAAGCCCAAGGGATATTTCAGCATACCCTTCCCCCAACGGGCCTATCAAACTTTTCAGCAACCCGGTTATCCGTATACCTTCGAATATCCTGTATATGCCAAAGTGGTAAGAGACTCTACCTTTTTTGGGGAACCTACCGAAAATCCTTGGTGGATCAATGTGGATTTCCCCGGTTTCAACGGAAAAATATACATCAGCTATAAACCTATCGGGCCAAATACATTAGACACCCTGATAAAAGATGCTTATCGATTAACCGGTAAGCACAATACAATGGCATATTCTATAGAAGACACAGCTTTTGTTACCCCTCAAAAAGTATCCGGGGTATATTTTACAGTAGGTGGAAATGTGGCTACGGCCCATCAGTTTTTTGTTACGGATTCGGTTCGCCACTTTTTGCGGGGAGCCCTGTATTTTGATGCCACCCCCAATGCCGATTCATTAGGCATTGTAAATGATTTTCTATTAACCGACCTGAAGCATATGGTAAATACGCTGCAGTGGCGTAACCGTTGAAAGCGTCCATTTATATACTACCTTTGAATTGAACCCAGTTGTATGATAGCCATTGACCACGTTTTAATTAGCGATGAAGTTGTTCAGGAAGCCTTTGTT
The DNA here is from genome assembly GCA_026391195.1 of Bacteroidota bacterium. Classification (GTDB taxonomy): domain Bacteria; phylum Bacteroidota; class Bacteroidia; order Chitinophagales; family Chitinophagaceae; genus Sediminibacterium. Next base: position 23,799 of record JAPLEI010000093.1, read on the forward strand.
TGTGACCTCACCAGTTGCAAAGGCGGCTGTTGCGAAGATGGCGATGCAGGGGCCCCACTTGAAAAAGCAGAGTTGGATGAGCTGAATGCCTGTTATGAGTTGGTAAAACCTTATATGACGGAGGCCGGCATTGCGGAGATTGAAAAGAGAGGCAAATATATGTATGACCGAGAATTTGGATGGGTAACACCAACCATTCAGGGTGCCCTGTGTGCGTATGGCAAAAAAGATAAAAATGGGGTTATACTATGTGCTATTGAACAGGCTTATATGGCCGGCAAGATCAGCTGGAAGAAGCCCATTTCTTGCCACCTTTTCCCTATTCGAATAAAAAAGAATAAGCGGGATCCGGATATGGAATATGTAAACTACGAACCTAGAGAAGACTTATGCAAGGCCGCCTGTGCACTGGGAACTAAACTATCCATGCCCGTATATATTTTTTTAAAGGATGCCCTGATTAGAAAATATGGAGCAGAATTTTACTTGGCATTGGAGCAGTCCGCTGAACGCCTCACTAAATCATAATTGAAAATGAACAACACGGCTTCTTCCTTTCTTGCAAAAAGTACCATTAAGGCGGCTGATTTGGAGCACCGCCGGAAAATCAATTTTAATATTGGCAAATACAATTCGGTTGTGCCTCAGGGTAAAAAACAATTTGCGCATTTGGAAGAAAGTCGCGAATTGGCAAAAAACAGAAAATGGGAAGCCGTTGAGCACCTAGATAAGTACCTGCTGGAGTTTGAACAAAAAATTATTGCACGGGGTGCGAAAGTTATTTGGGCAAATGATGCCAACGAAGCCCTGGAGGCAATTGGAGAAATCTGTGCCCAAAAAAATTGTACAACCATGGTGAAGAGCAAGAGTATGGTTACGGAAGAAATTCACCTGAATGATTTTTTATCTTCCCGCGGAATTGAAAGTGTTGAAACAGATTTAGGTGAATATATTCAGCAGTTAGACGGGGAAGCTCCCTATCACATTGTTACTCCTGCCATGCACAAGAGCAAGGAGGATGTTGCTAAATTATTTGCCGAAAAATTAGGTACTCCAGCTCACCTTACTCCCGAAGAATTAACAGGCGTTGCCCGAAAAATTTTACGTGAAAAATATACGGAAGCACAGGTTGGAGTTACCGGCGGCAATTTTATTGTAGCCGATGTGGGTGGTATTGCTATTACAGAAAATGAAGGGAATGCCCGACTTAGCTGCGCCTGGCCGGCTACCCATATTGTTGTGGTGGGTATAGAAAAAGTAATTCCCTCTGTAAAAGATTTATCGCTCTTCTGGCCGCTGCTTGCTACATTCGGAACGGGTCAGCAGGTTACTGTTTATAATACCATTATAACCGGTCCACGCCAAGCTACCGAAACGGATGGTCCGGAAGAAATGTATGTAATCTTGTTAGATAATGGTCGCACCAACCTTTTGCAAAACCCCGATTTTCGCGAGGCTTTGTATTGTATTCGTTGCGGTGCCTGTTTAAATGCTTGTCCGGTTTATAAAAATATTGGAGGTCATTCCTATGAAACCACCTATAGCGGACCCATCGGAAAAGTGATTACCCCGCATTTGCAGGGAATGGAAGACTACAAACACCTGAGTTATGCCTCTTCCTTATGCGGAAATTGCACGGAGGTTTGTCCGGTTAAAATCAATCTCCATGAACTATTACTCGATAACAGACACGAAGCGGTTACCCAGGGAATGAGCAGTTTAACTGAGCGGATTGCCTGGAAAATGTGGAAGATGGCCAGTTTAAATCGGTCTATGATGAATATGGGAAACGCCCGAATGAAAAACTGGGTGGTGAATAGTGTTTTCAAAGGATGGACTACCCATAGAAGTGAACTTGATTTTGCCCCCAAAACTTTTAATGAGTGGTGGAAGGAGCGCAATCAATCTGCCTAATACCTTATTCTACTTGTATGTTGCCCACCCCAGAAACCAGCTTGTTGATTTTTACACAACAGGGAGGGCCCCGACTCGATTATATTATTTTGGTGCTATTTGGCAAACAAGCGGCTGTTACAGAAAGTGAGCAACTGTTTACTCAATTTGGCGGAGCCCGGATTCAATATCTAACTGAAAAGAAATTCGATAAAGTGTTGCATGTGCAACCACAGGGTTTGGTTTTCGAGTCGGATATTCATCCTATTGCTATCGAATGTACTAAATGGGAAGGGTATCACATATTTTTTTCAGGTACTGGTGATATTCCATTTGATATATTCTCCGCAGCTTTTTATTTAGTTTCCCGCTACGAAGAATATCTGCCCTTTACTCCGGATAGCTATGGTCGTTTTCCGCATACAGCCAGCCTGGCTTATCGGGAGGGATTTTTATCCATTCCGCTGGTACAGCATTGGGTTCAGCAGCTGAAGCACTTATTGAGCATAACACTTCCCCCTTCTATTACAGATGAGCCCGAATGCTTACCCACGTATGATGCTGATATTTTGTTTCAATATAAGCATCAATCCATTTTTCATAACCTGCGTGCAATGTTTGCTCATCTCCTTCACGGGCGACTAACTGCCCTATCTGAACAAATACAAGTAATCGGGGGAAGCAGGCCAGATCCTTATTTCACCTGGCAATCTATATGGAAATTGTTGAAAGATGCTGGCAAGCAAGGCACTTGTTTTTTTTCGGCCAACGAAAAACAACAAGGGAACGACCGGCAACTATCTATTCATCTAGCTGCTGTGCAAAGTATTATTCAGGAATGCAGCAGGCGGGGAAAGGTTGGTTGGCATCCCTCTCTGCAGAGTTCCGTTAACTTTTCTGAAATGCAAAAAGAACTGGGCTTACTGCAGCACGGTTTGCTGCAAAGTATTACTGATGTTCGGTTTCACTATCTCCGGTTTCGCCTGCCCGAATCATACCGGTGGTTACTCGATTTGGGTATAAATCGGGAGCATAGTATGGGATATGGATCTGCGAATGGATTTCGGGCATCGTATGCCGACCCATTTCTCTGGTTCGATTTAGAAAATAATACAGTTACCTCGCTACTGATACTTCCCTTTTGTTATATGGATACGGCGGCTATTTATCACCAGCATTGGGCACCCGATGAAGCAATGGCCTATTTGAAGCATCTGCAAAAAAATACTCGGGGAGTTGTGTTACAGTTATCTCTGGTATTTCATCCGCATTGTTTAGCAACACCTGGTTGGAAAAAAGTACACGATGAAGTAGTTTCCGGTACAGTATTACTTACATAGCTTCTGCATCGGTAGTAGGGCTTTGCTCCTTTTCCCTATGTAGACTTCGGTTTACAATATATACCCCTACGAGTGTGATGAGCGATCCCATTATGATGGGTAATGTGAGATGTTCCCCAACAACCAAAGCGCCAATCAAAATGGCAACTATCGGGTTCATATAAGCATATAAAGAAGCAATAGCTGGCTCCAGATTTTTCATCGAATAAATAAATGCGGCAAAAGCAATTACTGAGCCGGCAGATACCAGATAGGCAATGGCTAGCCAGGTAGTAGGGGGTATTTGCTGCAAAGGAATATAGTTATGGGTACTTATCGATAAGGTTAATAGGATAATGGATCCTATCAGCATTTGCCATCCCGTGGCATTATACGGATTCATATCCATTTTGTTACGTGCAATAAGTAAAGTGGCTACACTCCATCCCAGCATCGAGATTACGGAAGTTGCTATGCCTATTCCATAGCCGGGTGGCTGATCATGAAATGCATGACTGTATAATACCAGCGCAATACCTCCAATTCCTAATAATAACCCGGCAAAAGTATAGGCAGTAATTTTTTGGTTCTTGAAAAAAATCATTTCCATAATCACCACGCACAAGGGGTACATGGCAGCAATTAATGAACTGAGTCCGCTCGATATATATTTTAAACTAATGGTGGCCAGTCCATTCGAGCAAACAAACATTAATAGGGCCATTAACAGCAGCCATTTGAATTGTGGCAGGCGGGGAATTTTTTCCCCTTTCAATAAAAACCAGCCTACTAAAATACACCCGGCCGTAAGTTGTCGAATACCTGCCACCTGCAATCCAGGTGCATGCTGCACGGCTACTTTACTGGCAACCCAGGTACTGCCCCATAATACACTGGTTAGGGTAAGCGCGAAATATGCTTTTTTTTGTTGTGTCAATTCGTTGGGTTAACGTTCTTTCTTTTGTAAGATTAGTGTTTGAAATGTCGCATGCCGGTGAGTACCATGGCGAGCTGATTGGTTTTGCAATATTCAATGCTGTCTCCATCGCGCACCGACCCTCCAGGTTGTATAAACGCTACCATGCCGGCATGGTGTGCTATTTGAACACAATCATTGAAAGGGAAAAATGCATCAGAAGCCAATACTGCTCCCTCTAGTGAAAATTGAAACTGGTTTGCTTTTTCAATCGCATGGCGTAATGCATCAATTCGGCTGGTTTGTCCGCATCCTTTGCCAACCAATTGTAAATGTTTCACCAAGGCAATGGCGTTGCTTTTTAAATGCTTACAAATAATATTGGCAAATTCCAGATCTGATTTTTCTTCCGGGGTTGTATCTCTGCCACCCACTTCATTCCAATGGGAAATTAATAATTGATCAGAGCTTTGTGACAGTTTGCCATTTAATAAAGAACGATATTGAAGTGGATTAGCAGCTTGATGCGGCTGGAGCTGCAAAAGGATCCGATTTTTTTTGGCTGTTAACACTGGTAAAGCTGCTTCCTCAAATGCCGGGGCAATCAGCACTTCAAAAAATATTTCCTGTATGGCTTCTGCCGTACACTCTCGGGGTCGCCGGCCAGCGCTTTTTCCCAGGCAGTATGCACTGTGTTTGCGGCAGCTACCCCACAAACATTGTTATGTTTAATTATAGCAAAAATCGAGTGTGAAGAGAAAGCAGTTTTGCCGGCATCAAATTCACTAATCAATTGAATGGCTGCATCTACATCTACCAGATTATTGTAAGAAAGTTCTTTCCCGTTTAATTGGGTAAATACTTCCGAGAGGTTTCCTTCGAAAAACGCCTGCTGGTGTGGATTTTCTCCATAGCGGAGGGTTTGTTGCAGGGGTGGATTAAAATAGTCACTAATGGCAATATCGTACTGCTTTACAACGGCAAATGCCTTGGCAGCAAATGACTTTCTTTGTTCAAGGGTTGTAGTCCCTTGCTGTTTAACTAAAATATCCAACAAAACAGTATAATCATCTTTGGAAGCGAGTACAGTTACATCCCGAAAATTTTTCGCTGCTGCACGAATCATGGAGGGGCCGCCAATATCAATTTTTTCAATGATGGCCTTTTCTTCTGTTGTATTTTTCACCGTTTCTTCAAAGGGATATAAATCTACAATTACCAGATCTAATTCAGGTATCTGGTAATTTTTCATTTCTTCTATATCTGATGCTTCATATCTTCTTCCCAAAATACCTCCAAAAACAGATGGATGCAGGGTTTTAACCCGGCCACCTAAAATGGAAGGGTATCCGGTAACGGTTTCAACGGCTACACAGGGTATGCCCAGTTTTTCTAAAAATTGTTGCGTACCGCCGGTTGAATAAATAGTTACTCCCTGTTGATGCAATTGTTCTGCTAATGGTTCGAGCCCGTCTTTGTAAAAAACAGAGATCAGGGCGAATTGAATTTTCTTTTCCATGAAAATGGGTATAAAGGTATTTTTGAAACTGGGTTAGAAACTGATAATAAGGGCACCCTGTTCCGGGGTAGAATAATGACGCAAATGTAGGCGCTCAGCTTCTTTTTTCCATTCCCTGATTTTCCACATAGCATTGCTTCCATCGAATATAAAATGTGAACAACGAGTTTTGGCAAGGATGGCTGCTAATTTCAAAGGACTATTATCTGTTATAAGTATAAAATCGGTCTGCTTCGGTAAACGGGTAATGGCAGCCGTATCTTTCCCCCGCAAAATGGCTAAAATTCCCTGATTGCCACTGATTATTGGATATTGATAGCGCATAGAGGGGGGCATGCCAAATTGTTGGGCTCCCCAGTACCATTCAGCAGTTGATTCGAAACTACGTAAAACAGGTTCAATTATTTGGGCAGAATCGGAAAGCAGGAATTGTTGTTTCCCACCAATCAGGTGAATAGCCGTTTTACCCTTTAATTGATAGATTACCCAATACTGTTGATGACTTTGTTGTATCGAGCGAAAGCTGTATAAGGCGGTAATACTAATCAATGCTGTTGTAGCACCATACCAATATATTCTTTTCCGAAAATACCATCCTGCATATAGTAATATGATTGCTGCCGATAGCAATATGGCTTGCATGCCACTCAGGTAAATGCCGCCCAATGAAGCGCCCGGTAGCCGATGGGTGGCGATTGTCCACTGATTCATAAGTCGTATGCTCCATTCGGTACAACTGCCTATAATGCCGGCAATTCCGGGAAATGCTGAAAGCAGCAGGATAAGTATTTCACCATATAAAATCAGTGCTGATAGCGGTATGGCAATCATATTGGTACATAAAAAATACAAGGGGAAGCGATGAAAGAAATAAAGTATCAGGGGCAAAGTAAACAGCTGAGCAGCAATGGTAACGGCATTCAGTTGCCAGATGGCGCTCAGTAATGGGTTACTTGTATAAACGCATCGGTAGAGGGGCTTCGCCAGCAACAAAATGCCCATTACTGCCGCATAGGAAAGTAAAAATCCGGCATCCTGTAAAAAGAAAGGATTTATCAGCAGTAAACATACTGCCGACCCTGCCAGTGAATTGAAGGGTTGGTTTTTTCTTCCCAGTGCTTCTCCCAAACTTAGTGCCGAAAAAATACCCGCTGCTCTTAACACGGAAGCTGATCCGCCAGTAATCCAGGTAAACACCCAAATGGCGGTTAATTGAATACAAAGCTTTATCCAATTGCCCATGGGCAGGCGCGTTAATTTTCCAACGAAAATATTCAATAGAGCAAATAACAATGCCATATGCATTCCGCTGATAGCAATAATATGCACAATGCCAATTTCACTATAGGCGTTTACCAACTCAGCATCTAATTGCTGCTTATAGCCGATTAACAGGGCTTCTGCAATGGCTTGTTCATTTTTTCCGATGATGTATTTACGCAGCATGCGTAAGCATGATTGCTTAAGTGCATACATCCAAGCGAAAACAGCGGATGAATTTTTTTGGGTAATCCGTTCGTATTGCCCAGCATAAAATCGGCAACGAAAATAAATTTGCTGCCGGCTATAATATGCAGCAGCATCAAAGCCTCCCGGGTTTATGGCAGGGGATATAGGCAGAAGTTGAGCCCTCCCTATCAGTACATCTCCCCGAGTGGGTAGGGGATAGGTTTGTTTGTTGAACCATAACAGCACTTTATTAGAACTGCTATATACTTGCCCCTGGTGCTGATATTGGGATACTATGCCGATGGTTTGAAATCCCGACTTAGTGGGTTCCGGGGTACTTTGCAACCTAATCGCCAGTTCAATACTCTTATCAGTAGGGATAGCAGTTTGCTTAGGTAAATCTAAAAAATAGGCAGTTCTTGCATAGCCAGCCAGTAAGCATAACAATACAAAACCCCATCCCCGTATTTTACGTATCCGCCATTTCCAAACAAGGGGACCCCATGTTGTTACAATTAGCAGCCCAATAATAATTGCAATTAGGGGATAAGCCAGCGGAATGCGAATCTGAAGCATTGCCAGGCAAATACCAAACAGCAACGGCAACAGTATTCTAACAAAGGGAAGCGGCTTCCAATAATTGCGGGGAGGCGAATACATGAAGATAAACCTACTCCATGTTCCGTATAGCCGAATCGGCTTTCAAAAAAAGGGTGAAAAAAGCTATCTAAAATTTCGGCAATTACTTACTGAGGTTCATACTTCTCTCTTTGTACAATGTACGGAAGTAGGGATCATGTAAATCTTTAATAAACCGAATAGATTCTCCGGTACTTTTCATTTCTGGCCCCAATTCTTTATTTACACCTGGAAATTTATTGAAACTGAATACGGGTTCTTTGATTGCATAGCCTTCCAGCTTCTTTACCATGGTAAAGTCGGTGAGTTTAGCAGCACCTAACATAACTTTGGTGGCTATATTGAGGTAAGGAATTTGATAGGCTTTGGCAATAAAGGGAGTAGTTCGGCTTGCCCGCGGATTAGCTTCAATTACGAACACATTATTATTCTTAATGGCAAACTGAATATTAATTAATCCTTTAATATTCAGCGAACGAGCAATTTTTTCGGAATAGCGTTCCATGGTTTCCACAATCAATGGAGTGAGGTTGAATGCAGGCAATACCGCATTGCTATCGCCGCTATGAATTCCGGCGGGCTCGATATGTTCCATCACGCCCATGATATGAAAATTTTCTCCATCGAATATAGCGTCTACTTCGGCTTCCTGACAACGATCTAAGAAATGGTCGATCAAAATTTTATTGTCGGGTAAGTGTTTCAGCAGGCTGATTACTGCTTTTTCTACATCTTCATCATTAATCACGATTCTCATACGCTGCCCCCCTAAAACATAACTGGGACGCACCAGCACGGGATAGCCTACTTTATTGGCTACTTCAATGGCTTCATCAGCTGTATGGGCGGTTCCATATTCGGGATAGGGGATTTCCAGTTCCTTCAGCAGGTCGCTAAACCGGCCGCGGTCTTCCGCAATATCCATACTATCGAAGGAGGTGCCCACAATGGGAATTCCTTTTTCATGCAGCCTTTTTGCCATTTTCAAGGCCGTTTGTCCACCCAGCTGAACGATGATTCCATCGGGCTTTTCTAATTCTATGATATCCCATAAATGTTCCCAAAATACAGGCTCGAAATAGAGTTTATCCGCCATGTCGAAATCAGTGGAAACCGTTTCTGGGTTACAATTGATCATGATTGCCTCATACCCACATTCTTTTATGGCCAATAAGCCGTGCACACAGCAGTAATCAAATTCAATTCCCTGACCAATTCGGTTAGGGCCACTGCCTAATACAATGATCTTTTTTTTGCCGGAGCGGAGGGATTCGTTGGAAGAAAGGGTAGGGTTCATGCGGTAGTGAAATTGGGCAAAATTAGGGGTATGCAAGTTATCAGGAGGTTTTTTATTTCCCCCTTTTTTCCACTATTAATCCATTCCTGGCTGGCAATTTGCTATTGGGTATTTGTAGCGCTTTTATACACTTTGCCACCTTTCATCACAAATGCCACTTTTTCTAACAGCTGGATATTTTCTAGGGGGTTACCCTTAACCGCAATCAAGTCGGCCCAGAAGCCCGGCTGAATGGCTCCCGCCGAGTTAGATAAACCCAGTAGTTCGGCTGCATTTGTAGTGGCTGTTTGTATTGCCTGCAGGGGCGACATGCCATAAGAAACTAGTAAACTAAAGTCTCTGGCCTGGGGTAGTTTCCAGTCGTAACCACCGATATCCGTTCCATACGCAATGGGAACGCCTGCTTTCAGGGCTTTTTCGAAAAGCGCTTTTTCTCCTTTAGCAAACAACAGGTTGATGGAATTACCGGCGGCAGCTCTTCCTTCGGCAACGTATTCATTCACATAAATAGTAGGAACCCAAAATATTTTTTTCGCTGCCATCAGTTGCATGCATTCGTCGTCCATACCAAAACCATGTTCTATGCTTGCGGCACCGGCCTGAATAGAGGCGAGAATTCCATCGCGGGTAATGGCATGTGATGCCAGTTTTTTACGACTGCGCAGGGTTTCATCGCCTACCGCCATAATTTCATCCGTAGTAAAATTGGGCAGGCTTCTGAAAGTACCGTTGGGTAATTGATAATAACCGCGGTCGGCATAAATCTTTATCCAATCGGCTCCTCTTTCAATTTGCTGGCGAGTGGCTCTTCTTGCTTCATCTGCGCCTGTAATTTCCTGCACACCTTTTGGCATCGTTAATTCTGATGCATACTCCGATGATTTGATGGCGTAATGCCCTGTGGTATTAATAGCAAGGGTAGCCACCTGCATGTGAGGTCCTGGAATCTCTTCGCGATTGATGGCTTTTTTTAAATCTACATCCGCATAACCGGCCCCTTCGGTACCCAGGTCGCGAATGGTAGTGAAGCCATTCAGTAAAGATTGGCGGCAGCTATTTACAGCCCGAATGGTTCGGTACGCGATCGATTCCTTTAATATTTGCGCATCATAATCTTCACTGGTGATATCCCCCTGTAACAGAACATGGGTATGGCAATCTATTAATCCTGGCAATATCGTATAGTTGCTTAAATCGATAACGGTGTCGGGTTTTTCTGTAAACTGATTAGCCGGCACTACCGAAACGATTCGTTGGTTTTTAACCAAAATTACCTGTTGGGAAAGCAGTTTGCCAGTTTGTACATTCAACACTTGCCCGCATCGAATGGCAATGCTGGATTGGCTGTATCCTGTTAGCAGCACAAACAGGACCGGAATAAGTAACGAAAGTTTTTTAAATTGCATGCTGTAAGGTACTAATTTTACCCAATTAGTTATAAAAAATCCCCGATATTTAGTTGGTTATGTTCAACTGGAAAAGAATTGTTTTATTTATTATTTCATCCCTGATTGCCCTGGTAATATTGGCAGCTATTTTTATATCTCCCATTGCGAAATATGTGATTGAAAAGTACAGCGAGCAGTATACCGGCAGGTTGATAAATATGAATTATTTTCGGATTAATTTATTCAATGGGGATATTAATATTCAGGGTCTCCGGATTTATGAAAAAGGTAGAAAGGGAATTTTTATAAGTGTGGGTGAAATCAATTCCCGGGTTTCTCTTTTACGGATGTTCTATAGCAACTACCTGATAAAAAAATTAACCATCGACCGACCGGTTATCCGTATTGCGCAAAAAGGTAATCGATTTAATTATGATGATTTAATAGAGCGGTTTTTACAGGATACCACTCCCCCCAATCCCGGCGATAAACCTCCTGCCTATTGGGTTCGTCAACTTTCTGTAAACGATGCAACCCTGGTATATACCAATAACAAGCCGGCGGTTTCGGTAAAATTGATCAACACTTTTGCTGAAGTAAGAGATATTGCCTGGGATGATCCTACTTACCATGCTAAACTATCCACTCGTTTAGAAACAGGGGGTAACGCAATAGCAACGCTGGATTTCAATAGTAAGAACCTGCAATATTTTCTAGAAGGCGATGTGCAGCAGTTCAATATCAACTGGATGTATCCCTACTTGAAAGATTATATGAAGGTGAATGAGTTAAGGGGGATCGTTGGCGGTAAGTTCAAATGGTCGGGAAATGGTAACCGACCCCTGGATATTGCTTTGTCTGGCACATTGGCAGCAGAAAAATTTGCCATCGTAGACGAGTCCGGAGAGTTATTAACGGCAGCCGAGCAAATGGCAGTAAAAATTGATACCATCAATACGGCCCGCAACCGCTATGAGTTTGCTTATATCAATATGAGTCGACCCTTTATTCGGCTTACCATGTACGACAAAGGGTTTAATTATGAGCGCATTTTTACAACGCCTTCCTCTGTTAGTGGTGATACTTCTTCCTTGGTTTATTCTAACATTTTTTTAATGATGGCCGGATATATTCAAGATCTGGTGAAGCAGTATGACATGAATGAGTATAAGGTAAACCGGTTGAGTATATCGGGCGGACAGTGTGTGTTTACCGATTATACCCGCGGCGATCGTTTTCGATATGTGTTGGATTCCGTTTTGTTAACCAGTGAGCGTATTAATAGTCAGAGTGATTTTTTAAACTTTGCAGTAAGTTCCCGCTTGAATACATCCGGAAAGATGAAGGGAACCCTTAAAGTAAACCCGAAAAATTATAGAGACATTATAATTGATGCCAGCATCAGTGATCTGCTGATTACTGATTTCAATCCTTACTTTAAATATTATGTGGCTACTCCTTTCCAAAATGGAAAAATTAAATATGTAAATGTTACTTCGGTTCTTAATAACGAGTTAAACAGTAAAAACACCTTAGATATTGAGCGGGTGAAAACCGGTAAAAAAGTAAAAAATGCTACCGCTATGAATTTGCCCGTTCCGCTGGCTGTTTCCTTGCTGAAAGACGTAAAGGGAAATATTCATCTGGATATTCCTGTAAAGGGAAGCCTAGACGATCCTAAATTTCGCTGGGGAAAAGTGGTTTGGCAGGTAGTAAAAAATTTAATTGTAAAAGCAGCCACTGCCCCTTTTCGCTTAATTGCCAATTTATTTGGCGGTAAGGAGGAAGATTTTAAAGAAGTGTATTTTGAATATGTTCAGCTAGGCATCGACCCCAAACAGCGGAAAGTGCTCGACAATCTTTGTAAGGTGTTTCAGCAGAAGCCCGAAATGAAGATGGAGTTGATTCAGGAAACAAACTTCGAGGATGAGGCATCTGTACTTGCAGTAAATGAAACGAAGAAAAAATTTCTTCAAATGCCTGCAGGGGGTGTGATGACTGCTGAAATAAAAACTCGTTTGGATAGTTTACCTGAAACCGATTCTTTGTTTGTTAAGTTTGTTAATCAGCGGGTAACCGGACAAACCGACTTACATTCTACAGAAGAAAAATGTGTTCGTATCATGGGTAAGGAAAGCCTGAGTAAGTGGGTGGGGGAAGTGATGGAAAGAAGAAATCAGGCGGTAGTAAATTATCTCCGTACCGAAAAGCAATTGCCCGATAATCGATATGTGATTAAAAATGCAAAACCCGATATGCAACTGCAGCGGAGTGCCCCGCCTAAGTACATTATCAATTTGTCGGCAGGGGAATAAGCTTATTTTACTGGTGCTGCCGGATTCGTATCATCATATTGCTTTTGCAGCGCAATTAGTTCCTTTTCTAAATTTTTCTGTATCGATTCGAATGCTGGAATATTAAAAAGATTCTTTTGTTCTTCGGGGTCGTTTAATAAATCGTATAGCTGCCATTCGTTCACGGTGTAAAAATGAATCAGTTTATACCGTGCTGTTCTTACACCAATATGTTGCAAAACGGTATGCGCTCCATTGAACTCATAAAAATGGTAGTATACACTTTTTCGGGGTAGTTGGTATTGGGGGTTGGTAAGCAGTGGTAACAGACTGATGCCATGCATATCTTTCGGTGCTGGTATACCGGCTACTTCTAGCAGGGTGGGGGCATGGTCTATATTTTGCGTAAGTTGATTGCAAATGGTTCCGGGGGCAATTTTACCAGGCCAGCGAATCAGCAGGGGCGTTTTCATGGATACATCATACATCCATCTTTTATCGAACCAACCATTTTGACCTAAATAAAAACCCTGATCGGAAGTGTACATAACAAGTGTATTGGCAGCAAGTCCGGTTGAATCGAGGTAATTCAATACTTTCCCCACATTTTCGTCTATGGAAGCAACACAAGCCAGATAGTCCTGCATGTACCATTGGTATTTTAATGTAAGCAGCGCTTTTCCGGTAGGTCTTTCTTTGCGGATGATTTCTCCTCTTTCGGCATAGATTTTTTTAATCTGCTCCCGTTCATTGGCGGGAATGGTTTTCATGATACTATAGTAATATTTTTCCTCAGCTGCCGAGGGTTTTAGTTCGGGAATATCTTGTAAATAGGCAGGGTCTACTTTTAAATCACTCGCTAGTTCTAGGTGTTCCAGAATCCGCATGGTTTGTAAACGCCAGGCAGATCCCCGGTTGCTGGTATCTGCATATAGGGTAGGGGGTTCGGGAAATTGTTGATGATGGAACCGTTGGATGTTGGCTAATGTAGGAAGAAAGTAACGATGCGGCGCTTTATGATTCAACATCAGAAAGAATGGTTTGTTGGGGTTTCTGTCTTCCCGCATCCATCGAATGGCGTCCTCCGAAATCAGGTTGGTTGCATAGCCATGTTGGGTAACCGTATCTCCGTTTTGGGTGATCATTTTCGGCTCGTAATAGATGCCTTGCCCCGGCAACACATGCCAGTAATCGAATCCGGTGGGTTTACTTACCAGATGCCACTTTCCCACCAAAGCGGTTTGGTATCCTTTTTCTTGTAATAGCTTCGGTAAGGTTCTTTGTGCGCCATTAAACACCGAATTGTTATCGGTGAATCCATTTTTGTTAGAATGCAATCCGGTTAAAAAAGTGGCTCTGGAAGGGCCACATAATGAATTGCCCACCATCGCCCGGGTAAATCGAACTCCCTCTTGGGCAATTCTGTCTATCTGGGGCGTTTGTATAAGAGAACGGTTGTAGGCACTAATGGCATTCGCATCATGGTCGTCGCTCATGATTACAATAATATTGGGTGTGGCTTGCTGAGCTACAACAGCTACTGCACACCATAGTAAACCCGAAAAAATACCCAACGTTTTTTTCATGCGTATAAATTATAATCGGTTAAGCCGTTTCAATTTAGTAAG
>JAPLEI010000128.1 GCA_026391195.1 Bacteroidota bacterium
CCCAATGAAGGGCCAAATGGAATAGATCCCCCTCCGCGAGCCGTTGCCTAATTTTTAATGGCAACTGCATTTTTTATCTCATATTTTATTAATGAAAAGACTTTTACAGGGTCTTTGTGCTGGCTTATTATTAATCAGCTGTAACAAAAGTGATGAATATAAAGCTTACTTGCACAATCCCGAATTATATAGCCAAACGGTACATGAGCTGAACACCGTAGTGATGGGGAATAATTTTCCACCTATGGTAGCTTCGCGTAATTATGCGTATGCCGCCATAGCTGCCTACGAAGTAATGGCGGTGGGGGATTCCGATCAATACGAATCGCTGGGAGGTCAATTGAAGGGACTATCCACCATATCCCGCCCAGTTGCTGATTCGCAGGTTGATTATGCATTGGCCGCTCTGTTGGCGTATATAAAAGTGGGCGAAGCCGTTACCTTTCCTGAAGGGAGTATGCAAGCTTATCAAGATAGCATACTTATGATGGCTCGCAAAAAGGGTCTGCCTAGGCAGGTAGAAACATCCTCCCGCATACTCGCAGATAGTGTGGCTGCATCTATTATTCGATGGAGCAAAAAAGATAATTATCTGCAAACACGCGGGGCAGAAAAATATACCGTAAAAGACATTCCCGGGCGCTGGATTCCTACTCCTCCTATGTATGCCTCAGCGGTAGAGCCCCATTGGAAAGAAATACGCCCCATGGTAATTGATAGTGCCGGATTATTTTGTCCACCCGCACCCCCACCCTTTAATATCACGGATAGTAAAAGCGAATATTATCAGCAGGTGATGATGATAAAAAATGCAGTAGATAGTCTTACCCCCGAACAAAGGCATATTGCAGAATTCTGGGACGACAATCCCTTTAAAATGAATGTAACCGGGCATGTTATGTTTGGCAGCAAAAAGTTTTCTCCTCCAGGGCATTGGATGGGAGTAATTGGGATTGCTGCAAAAAAAGCCGGATACGATTTGCCAGCAACCATATATGCATATGCGAAAACGAGTATTGCTTTATTTGATGCATTTATCCAATGCTGGTATGTGAAATATACCTATAATACCATTCGTCCGGAAACCGTAATCAATAAATATATTGATATGAACTGGCGCCCCTATTTACAAACTCCGGCGTTTCCAGAATATACCTGCGGACATTCTACTATTTCCTCCTCTGCTGCTGAGGCACTTACCAGTGTATTTGGCGATAATTTTGCCTATACCGATTCTACGGAATTGGAATTTGGCATCAAAAGCAGAAATTTTTCCTCCTTTCGTGCAGCGGCCATTGAGAATAACTGGGCCCGGTTTTATGGCGGATTACACTTTCATAATTCCTGTATAACCAGTACTGAAATTGGAAAAAATGTGGGGCAATTAGTAGTTTCGCGCCTCCGCATGAAAAAGAAACCTTAATTACAAGAACCCTACACCAAATTTTATGCGTACAAAAATATTTTTACTAATAATACTTTTTTCTGCTTCTCGCGAGTTAGTTGCTCAGGGATGCGTAGCCATCAGAAGCAATGGGGCTGTATGTTCTATGGATCATGCCGACTCCGTTGTTTCTAAATGGCAGTTTGCCGCCAATAATCGCTATTTTAAATCTTTCCGACATTTTGTGGGGTATGAAGAGCAACCCCAGCGAGTGGAATTGGGTACAGAAGTAATCAATCATAATTACTCGCTCGATCTTACCCTGTTTCACCACCTTACTAACCGCTGGACGCTGATGGCAAATGTGCCCATCATTTACAACACGCGTTCTTCCCTTTACGAACATGGCGGATTGCAGCGCTACAGCACCAGCTCTTATGGAATTGGAGATGCAAGGTTGGCTGTTTACAGATGGTTACTGGATCCGGCAAAACACCATAACCTGAATATTCAGGCAGGACTGGGCGTAAAATTGCCTACCGGCGATTATCGGTATGCCGATCGTTTTTATACGGCAACTCCTGGTGTTACCCGTTTTGGACCAGTAGATCAGTCCATACAATTGGGTGATGGCGGATTAGGATTTACCACTGAGTTAAATGCCTACTATATGTTTAAAAATGGCTGGGGCTTATATGGCAATTTCTATTATCTGATAAATCCCCGCGAACAAAATGGGGTTTCTACCGCACGGGGAGGTGTGTCTAGCGCCAATCAAATTATTGGAGGAAGTGATGTGATGAGCGTACCTGATCAGGTTATGTATCGATTAGGCGTTAACTATATGGTTGGAAAATTTACCTTCTTGGGGGGAGTTCGCAGGGAAGCCATCCCCGTGAATGATCTGATTGGCGGGAGCAATGGATTTAGAAGACCTGGTTTTATTGTTTCGGCTGAACCTGGTATCGTGTATACCCACAAAAAAACCAGTCTATTTGCTTATGTACCTTTTTCTATTACCAGAAACCGCACGCAAAGCGTACCCGAC
>JAPLEI010000095.1:0-18193 GCA_026391195.1 Bacteroidota bacterium
GATGAATTTAAAGGAAAGTTACAGGAAACATTGGAAAAAGGATACCACAGCATTACAAAGTAAGCTGAGTTCCTCCCCGCAACTCAAGTCCCTATTGCAGGAAGAAACCCCCTGGTTGCAAGAGTCGGCAGAGGAACAAGTACAGTTGAAAAATTTGGGCAAATTATTAGATAGCGCCCGAATGATGGAAGAATTAGCCATACTTCCTCAACAGCTTGCTTCTTTTCAGTTGCCTTCGGGTGGTTTTAGCTGGATGAAGGGTGGAACTGCAGATGAATATACTACTTTGTATATACTAGACGGTTTGCGCAAGCTGGATCAACTGCAGGCATGGATTCCCGAAATCCAACATAAAATAAAACCACAGATTCAACCGGCGATTCGATATATGGATAGCCTGCTGCATTTGTATTTTACGAAAGATTACCTGGTAACTTCTAAATCGAATAACAAAATTATTGCCCCTAACTGGATAGATTATTTACAGTTAAGAAAACATTTTTCCAATATTCCTGCACAATTTCCGGCCGACTTACCGCAGTTAGAAAAAGAGGTATTACCCAACTGGCGAAAATATACCCAACAACAACAAGCGAAGATTGCTTCGATTATGATAGTAGGATTGCAAAAAGATACAGCCCTTCAAAAAATCATTCCATCCCTAATGGAAAAGGCGGTGCGCGATTCTATTCAGGGGATGTATTGGAAATATGCGGGCTATACCGGCGGATTTGAATCTCCCTTATGGATGCGAACCAATATGCTATGATTGCTTTCCGAGGCAGGAGCCGCCATCACATCAAAGAACCAACAAGAAATGGCTGAGATGATCCGCTGGGTAATTCAACAAAAAAAATCCAATCATTGGGCTACTACCCCGGCAACAGCAGAAGCTTGCTATGCCTTACTAAAAAGCTTACCCGCCAATTACCTAAGTAACCCCACCAGAAAAGTAACCTTTCAGGTGGGTGCACAAAGCTTTCAGATTTCTCCCGAACAAGCGGAAGCCGGAACCGGATTTTACCGACAAAGAATTGATGGGAAAAAAGTTACTTCCGCTATGGGTAACATTACCTGCACCGTTTCGAGTGAAAACAAATCAACCACCCAATCACTTTCAGCTGCGCCTGTGATGGGAAGTATTTACTATCAGTATCTGGAAAATTTGAACAACATAAAAGGAAGTTCACATCCGGCACTATCCGTTGAAAAAATACTATACTTACAAAAAGACAGCCTTCAATCGAAACAACTGGTTCCTATACAATCACTCACGCCATTGCGTAGGGGAGATCGAATTATTTGTAGATTGATTATAACCTGCAAGCAACCGATGGATTATGTATACTTAAAAGATATGCGGGGATCGGGAACAGAGCCGGTGGATGTAATCAGCAGCTATCGTTGGCAGGATGGGGTAGGTTACTACCAAACCACCCGAGATGCCCATACAGGGTTTTTCTTCCGACATCTGAATAAAGGAACCTTTATTATCAACTATTCCATAAACATAACCCATATTGGTTCATTTGCGGCAGGATTAGCCAATATAGAATGTTTATATGCACCGGAATACCGATCGCACTCCAATAACACCAATATGCGCGTTGCCGAATAATGGCAGATATTTGTGCTATGCAAGTGGATTATCTGATTATAGGGCAAGGCCTTTGCGGAAGCTTTCTGAGCCGGTATTTACTAGAAGCCGGTTGTTCGGTATTGGTGATAGATCAGCCAGTTGAGAACAGTGCTTCCCGAATTGCCAGTGGCATTATCAATCCCGTTACGGGCAGAAGATTGGTAAGAACCTGGGAAATTGAGCAACTCATGCCATTTGCCTGGGAGGCTTATAGCAGTTGGGGCGAGCAATTACAACAATCGTTGATTCGAAAAATTAGCGTGCTCGATTTTCCGCCCAATCCTTCCATGCAACAAGCCTTTGTAGAAAGAGCTGCCGAAGATGATTATTTGCAGTATCCAGTTGCAGCAGACGAATGGAAGCCTTTTTTTAATTTTATTTTTCCGCCGGGATTGATCCAACCGGCATTATCCATTTCTATTGGAACCCTGCTTACCGCCTGGAGAAAGGAACTGGAAAATCGGAAATTGATACGTTCAGAAATTTTTGAATGGAATGATTTGACTTACACGGATTCGGAAATTCGCTATCGGGATATAATTGCGAAAAAAATAATTTTCTGCGATGGGGTGAACGGTCAGCAACTGCCCTGTTTTCAACTATTACCTTTTGCACCCAACAAGGGAGAAGTTATTTGGGCGCGCATTCCCGGCTTGCCAGATAGCCATATCTACAAATTGGGGATTCATCTCGTACCCTGGGAGCAGGATGTATTTTGGATTGGGTCGAGTTACGAGTGGAACTTTACCCACGACCAACCCACGGAAAGCTTTAGGAATCAAATTGAGCAAACGCTTAAAAAATGGCTCCGGGTTAATTTTCAAATACTCGATCACCGGGCCGCCATCCGACCGGCCAATTTGGAGAGAAGGCCATTTGTTGGGTTACATCCCAATCATCCCAGCCTAGTGATTTTGAATGGCATGGGCACCAAAGGTTGTTCGCTGGCACCCTGGTTTGCCCGGGAATTAGCAAATCACCTCTTGTTGGGAACTCCCATCCACCCCCAGGCAGATATAGCCAGGTTTACAAAAATTTTGGGCAAAAATTCATTGGAATGATTATTTTTAATCTTTCGCATAACCCGTCACTCCTCCTTCCAAACCCCATAAACCCTATTATTGGAAATGAATCAAACACCCAAACTAACTCAATCTACCTACGAAATACCTGTTCAGTATAGAAAAATGGAAAACATGCATATTATTTTCTGGCTATTTAAAGATGTAGCCTGGTGCATGGGTTGGAAAGTTTTTGCGGTTGTAATGATTATTCCCACTTTGTTCATCTCCCTGGTAATCGCCTGGAGAACCCGAAATATTATGTCGGAATTATGCCATAACCTGGCCATTTCGATATGGATATCTGCAAATTCGTTCTGGATGATTACCGAGTTCGCTGGTATAGACACCCATTTGGTTGCCGGAAACTTCACTTATAAACACATCGCACTGATCCCTTTTAGCATTGGAATACTCATTTTAGGATTTTACTACATAATATGGAGACCCAAACATCCGCAGGAATTTGAAACGATGTAGCAAATCCCCAAAACCGGATTTTGCGAGCATACCACTCATCACAAAGTACCCGCCGTTAGTATCAGATTCTATTCCACTAGACCCCATTCTTATGGGAAGGTAATACAGGCACCCGCTATCTTTATGCCTTCAAATAAATGGAGCCTCGCTCCCATGAAATATGAACCCTCTTCTCGATGCCCTGTTATTTGGTTTTCGCCGCCATCATAAGCCGCCAGGGTCATTCGCACTTGTTCCCGTCCACAGGATATAATCGATATTATTTCGATTATTTACCTCAATTGGCCATTAGCCAAAATGGACTGCTGCATTTCAGCCAGGGAACCGAGTAGCCTCTCATTTTTTCAGCGTTTACTTTTTTTATGAAACCCATCATATTATTGATGTTGGCTGGATTATGCCTTTATTGGCTGGTATATAATAGTGAATTATTAGCCAATCCAAACCAACCGAACCAACCAAAACAAACGATTGTTCCGGCAATCGAAATGACTGCGGATATTCCGATATCATTCATTCACTGGCAACAATAAATTATTTGTGAGCATCCATTTTGGCAGACAGTAATGTAGTGCCTAAACCAAGGAAGGCGATGAAGGTAAATGACCAGCGTAAACTAAAGGTTTGGGCGATGAACCCAATTATGGGAGGGCCAATCAGGAATCCGATAAAGCCAATACTAGAAACAGTTGCCAACGCTACGGAAGGGGCTAATTTTTTTGAATTTCCTGCAGCACTATATACAACGGGTATCACGGAAGAAACGCCCAAACCCACCAGCATAAAACCCAGGATGGCAAACAACAGATAAGGGAAAAGAACGGCCAGTAATAAACCGGAAAAAATGAGTAACCCACTTGCCTGCAAAACCTGTCGTTTACCCAAACGGGTGATGATCCAGTCGCCCAAAAATCTACCGCCCGCCATGGTACTCATAAATGCCGTATAACCCAGCGCAACCAACTCGCGCGGGGCATTTACAACTTTTTGAAAATATACACCACTCCAGTCGAACATAGCTCCTTCGCAGGCCATGCAACAAAAGGCAATCAAACCCAGTAACCAGAGCTCTTTATTGGGTCGAACCATAAAAGCAGAGGATTGGGTTTGTGCATCCCCCTGTATCAATCGGGAATTGGCTACAATAACCAGCGAGGTTGCCAATATACCAATAACCAGAAAGTGCGAAAAGAGAGTAGCATTGAGTGCTATCAGCAGGTTGCCCAATGCAGCCCCGGTAAATCCGGCTAGGCTCCAAATGGCATGAAAGCCCGCCATAATAGATCGGCCATATAATTTCTCTACCCCCACTGCCTGCGTATTTACGGCGATGTTACATAGATTACCAATCATGCCAAAAAGAAATAAAATCACCCATAATTGGCCGATACTTACGGCCCTACTAATCATTAACAATAGCAAAATATACAATGAAATGCCACATAGTAGCATGGTTTTGCTGCCATATTTGGCAATCATCCAACCCCAAAGTGGCAAGCTAATTAATGAACCCGCAGGTAAGGCAAATAAAACACCTCCCAATGCCCCATTGCTCAAATGATGCATTGCCTGCACTTCCGGTATTCGACTGGCCCAACTGGCAAAAGTGAGTCCGGATGCAAAAAAAATAGCAGCAACCGCCCATCGGTGCAACTGGCGGGTTGGAGGGGTCCATTTCATGCTGCAAAGATGTGTGAAAACAGGGGAATCTGCCAAAACCAAAAGCATGCCTCATTTGGGTTATATTTGCCGTACAAATTAGAAGCTGGGCTGCAAGCGCAACCCCTATTGAGAATAGAAATTTATCCCTATGTATCGTTCACACACTTGTGGTGCTTTAAGAATGCAGGATGTTAATCAGACTGTTACCCTGGCAGGTTGGGTGCAAACCATTCGAAAATTTGGTGCAATCACTTTTATTGACTTGAGAGACCGATATGGTATCACTCAATTATTGTTAGGCGAGGAATTGAATAGTCAACTAACCGATCAGCCCCTGGGCAGAGAATATGTGTTACAGGCAACCGGAAAAGTTACGGAAAGGAGTAATAAAAATTCCCAAATAGAAACCGGAGATATAGAAGTGGCCGTTACTTCATTTACGATTTTAAATAAATCGGCTGTTCCTCCTTTTACTATTCAGGATGATACAGATGGAGGGGATGATATACGGATGAAATATCGTTTTTTAGATTTACGCAGAAATGCCGTGAAAAAAAACCTGGAATTACGCTATGCCGTTAATCGCTCGGCCCGGAACTACTTGCACCAGCAGGGTTTTATGGATATTGAAACTCCCTTCTTAATCAAATCTACCCCAGAAGGTGCGCGTGACTTTGTGGTACCTTCCCGCATGAATGCCGGACAGTTTTATGCCCTACCGCAATCCCCACAAACTTTTAAGCAACTGTTGATGGTGAGTGGATATGATCGTTACTATCAGATTGTAAAATGTTTTCGGGATGAAGATTTGCGTGCCGACCGGCAACCGGAATTTACCCAGATAGATTGTGAAATGGCATTTGTGGAGCAAGAAGATATTTTACAGATGTTCGAGCAATTGATTAAACAGATTTTTAAAGATGTAAAACAGATAGATTATACCGCTTTAGTTGAACGAATCAGTTGGGAAGAAGCCATGTGGACATACGGAAATGATAAACCCGATATTCGGTTTAACATGAAGCTGGCTAACTACAAATTTCCACTGCATACATTTCCGGAAAAGAAAGAAACCCTAAGCAACAGCATACTCTCATCAGGAGCTACCGGATTCCCGGTATTCGATCAGGCAGAAACGATTATTGGATTTGCCGCAGCAGGATGCAGTGAATATACGCGCAAACAAATAGATGAATTAACCGAATGGATTAAGCGTCCTCAGATAGGTATGCAAGGGATGGTTTACATTAAATGCAATTTGGATGGTACTTTTAAAAGCAGTGTTGACAAATTCTTTGGGGAAGAATCGCTTCAAAAAATTGCCGCGGCTACAGGCGCACAGGCGGGCGACTTGGTTTTGGTATTAGCCGGAAAAGAAGAGAAAACCCGCAAAGCGGCCAGTGAACTTCGCTTAGAAATGGGTAAACGATTAGGCCTAAGAAAAGAAAATGAATTTAAGTTGTTGTGGGTGTTAGACTTTCCCTTATTCGAATATGCAGAAGAAGAAAATCGCTGGGTAGCCCGACACCACCCCTTTACCGCTCCCAAGCCAGATCATATTGCTGTGATGATTGACAATGATCCTGAGATAAAAGACGCAGCCAAATATCTCGAACACCCTTATGCCGGCATCAAAGCCAACGCATACGATATGGTATTGAAGGTGGATCCATCAGAATTTTCCAGCGACCGCTTCAGGAAAAAATGTTTGCAGCACTGGGTATGACGGAAGCCGAAGCACTGCATAAATTCGGCTTTTTGCTGGGCGCATTTGAATATGGTGCCCCCCCGCATGGTGGTATTGCATTTGGCTTCGACCGGCTCTGTTCTATTTTAGGAGGCAGCGAAAGTATTCGCGATTTTATTGCTTTTCCAAAAAACAATAGTGGTAGGGATGTAATGCTGGATGCCCCGGGTACGATTGACCAGCATCAGCTGGATGAATTACATATCCAATTAAACAAAGAATAAATAAAAAAACTGCTACTGCGAATGAATCTTTGCAGCCACCGACTAATAATGATTTTCGATAACCGCTCTTAATTTTTTTCAATTGAATAGCTTACACAAAAGAATATTCCAGGTTCTTACCTATCTGCTGCTTCCCATTGGTTTATTTATGGGCACAATGGCAGTGGGCATGCTTTTATTGGCATTTGTAAATACCCAAATCCTTTTGCCGGTATTCATGCTGGCTTGTTTTGCTATATATGTGTATTGCAGTAATCGTTTTTTGCAAAAAATGAATGCTGCACAAGAAATTTCCAAAAGTTTGCGCGACTGGATGCGGGTAAATGCTTACGTGTGTATTTTCATGAGTATCCTTTTTATCATGAATACAGCGGCTATTATTTATTTGTCTGACCAACAACTGGAAACCCTTTTACAACCCTCCATAGATATCATGGGAAATATGGCTAATGGAATCAGTATCGAAAGACTGATACATTATATGAAAAACTTTTCCATCTTTATGCTGATTATGTGTATCCTGCTGTTGGTTCATATATTCTTAAATTTCCGTTTACAAAGAAATTATCCACCAATAGCTGAGTAGCCAACCTATTTTCAACTTTTGTAAAACAAACACAAAATGTTGCAACCCGCAAGTCCCCTGGCAGAAAGAATGCGCCCTCAGCGTTTAGAGGAGATGGCCGGTCAGCAACACCTTACAGGAGCAAATAGCATCTTACGGCAATCTATACAAAGGGGAACCATCCATTCCATGATTTTATGGGGGCCACCGGGAGTTGGCAAAACAACCCTTGCACAAATTATTGCCCAAACCCTGCAGGTTCCCTGCCACCAGTTAAGTGCCATCAGCAGTGGCGTAAAAGAAATTCGGGAGGTGATAGAAGCAGCCAAATTAGTAACGGGAACTATTTTATTTATTGACGAGATTCATCGCTTCAATAAATCACAGCAGGATGCCTTATTAGGAGCTGTTGAAAAAGGCACTATTACCCTAATTGGAGCTACCACCGAAAATCCGTCTTTTGAGGTGAATAGTGCCTTGCTAAGCAGATGTCAGGTATATGTGCTCAAATCCCTTACCGAAAGCGATTTACTGCAGCTATTGCACCAGGCAATGCAGCACGATGCCATCCTTAGTAAATATTCCATTCACCTTCAAGATACTGGCGCCTTACTACAATTAGCAGGAGGTGATGGCAGAAAATTATTAAATCTGTTTGAACTGGTGGTGCAAAGTGAAGTAGCCGAAAGAAAAACACCTGCCGACCCAATCATAGTTACTAATGAAGGGGTAATGAAAGTGGCCCAGCAAAAAGTTGCTTTGTACGATAAAAATGGGGAACAACATTATGATATCATTTCCGCCTTTATTAAAAGTATGCGGGGAAGTGACCCGAATGGAGCTGTCTATTGGCTGGCGCGCATGATTGAAGGCGGGGAAGAAGTAACTTTTATTGCCCGACGAATGCTGATATTTGCCAGTGAAGATATAGGTAATGCCAATCTCAATGCGCTGTTGCTGGCCAATGCCACTTTTGACGCAGTATCAAAAATCGGATACCCCGAAAGTCGCATCATTCTTTCACAATGTGCTATCTATTTGGCAGGCTCTCCCAAAAGCAATGCCTCTTATGAAGCCATTCAGGAGGCCCTTCAATTGGTAAAACAAAAAGGCGACCTGCCGGTGCCCCTGCATATTCGAAACGCCCCCACCGGGTTGATGAAAGACCTGAACTATGGAAAAGGCTACCAATATTCGCACCTCGGAGCAGGTAATTTTATTGATCAGGAATATCTTCCCGAATCAATACAGGGTCATACATTTTATAAGCCCGGTCAAAACGCCCGCGAACAGGAAATGAAAAAATTTCTGCATGAGCGTTGGAAAAATAAATATGGCTATTAAAAACAGCTGCCACAAAACTACCCCAATTCAAAATTATGTTATCATCCTCTTCTCCGGAAATTAGTATTCAATGCGTACCCTTCGACTCCCTCACGCCGCAGCAATTGTATACAATTATTCAGCTTAGAAATGCCGTGTTTGTGGTAGAACAAAACTGTGTGTTTCAAGATGCCGATGGAAAAGACCCTTATTGCCATCACCTGATGATATGGCATAAAAATGAATTGGCCGCCTATGCAAGACTTGTGCCTCCCGGACTGGCGTATCAGTATATGTCTATTGGGCGCGTAATTTCTTCGGGCAGCATGAGAAGAATGGGTGCCGGAAAATTATTAATGAAAGAGGCAATTAATCAATGCAAATTATTGTTTGGGGAAGGACCCATAAAAATTGGGGCACAATTGTATCTCAAAGAATTTTACAGTTCCTTTGGATTTGAAGCTATCGGCGAAATTTATCTGGAAGATGATATCGAACACATTCACATGATTAGAAAATAACCGGCTATCCGGCAGCTAATTCAGCTTTTAGAAAACGGGCGGTATGACTTTCTTTCAGATCCGCTAACTTTTCGGGAACGCCTTGAAACAACACGCTTCCTCCACCCCCACCGCCTTCAGGGCCCATATCGATAATATAATCGGCTACTTTAACAACATCCATATTATGTTCGATCACCAATACCGTATTTCCTCGGTTCACCAGTTTGTTCAGTACATCCAGCAAATGCTGAATATCCTGAAAATGCAATCCGGTGGTTGGCTCATCTAGAATATAAAAAGTTTTGCCGGTATCTTTTTTGCCCAGTTCTGTTGACAGCTTTACCCTTTG
This sequence comes from Bacteroidota bacterium, assembly GCA_026391195.1. GTDB lineage: Bacteria > Bacteroidota > Bacteroidia > Chitinophagales > Chitinophagaceae > Sediminibacterium. The sequence goes on from JAPLEI010000095.1 coordinate 9,554, forward strand.
TGCCTCGCCACCACTGAGCGTTACGGCGGATTGACCTAAAGTAATATATCCCAATCCTACATCCTGCAACACTTTAATTTTTCGGTACAAATAGCCAATGGGCTGAAAGAATTCAACCGCTTCATCCACCGTCATATTCAATACATCGCTGATAGATTTTCCTTTGTACCGTATTTCAAGGGTTTCTCGGTTGTATCGTTGTCCATTACATTTTTCGCAATGAACATATACATCGGGGAGAAAGTTCATTTCAATTACACGCATCCCTCCACCTTCACAAACATCACATCTTCCTCCTTTCACATTAAAAGAAAATCGGCCAGCTGCATAACCCCTTATTTTGGCTTCCGGTACTGAGGCGAATAGGGTTCTGATTTCTGTAAAAAAGCCACAGTAGGTTGCCGGATTGCTGCGTGGGGTTCTGCCAATGGGAGATTGGTCAATTTCAATCACTTTATCAATATGCTCCAGTCCCGAAATTGAAGAAAAGGGTTGTGGATGAACCCGGCTATTATAACAATGCTTCGATAATAAGGGATACAGGGTTTCATTAATCAGGGTAGACTTTCCGCTGCCACTAACTCCTGAAACAACAATCAAGGTTCCCAGGGGGAAGCGGACCTGTACTTTTTTCAGGTTATTGCCCGAAGCCCCTTTCAATTCGATACTATTACCACTACCCTTTCGCCTGGTTTCGGGTAAGGGTATTTTTTTGTTGCCATTTAAATAGGCAGCCGTATCTGACCCACTTTTCAGAACTTCGCGGGGCGTGCCGACGGCAACAATTTGTCCGCCCTGGCGTCCGGCTCCGGGGCCAATATCCACCAAATAATCTGCAGCCAGCATAATATCGCGATCGTGTTCAACTACCAAAATGTTATTTCCAATATCTCGTAGGTTAAGTAACGACTGGATTAACCGTTGATTATCACGTTGATGAAGTCCGATAGAAGGTTCATCCAACACATAGGTGATACCCTGTAATTGAGAGCCAATTTGTGTAGCCAACCGGATTCTTTGAGATTCACCGCCACTAAGGGTTCGGGTAGGGCGATTGATAGATAAATAATGCAGGCCTACATCGAGCAAAAACTGCAGCCGCTCCCGAATCTCTTTCAAAATATCTCTTGCAATTTGCTGCTGCTTGGTAGATAATTTTTTTTCAATGCCTACTAACCAAGCTTGCAGGGCATCCAAATCCATTTCACTCAACTGAGAAATATTTTTTTCATGAACAAAAAACCAGCGACTTTCTTTTTTCAGTCTTTGTCCCTCACAAGTGGGACAGGTTTGTATGCTCATAAATTTTTCAACCCATTCATGCAGGGTTTCGGTGCTGTTACCATGGGTAAACCAACGCTGAAGCATGGGAATAATGCCTTCATAAACTCCCTGATCAAATAAAGCAGCTACAGGACTATCAGCTGCATTCATTACTTCTAGCGGACCTACCTCGGTGGATGCAAACAATAAGAGATTGCGGGCGCTAGGCGTTAGTTCTTTGATGGGCTTATCTAGGCTGATCTTATTTTTTTTCGCGAAAACTACCACTGACTTAAACAAATAGGCATCCCTCTCTTCCCCCAGTGGTACAATACCTCCTTCTTTAACAGAAAGTGAGGTATCCGGCATTACAGCAGACAAATCAATTACCGAAATAGTGCCCAACCCCTTGCAATTTTCACAAGCGCCGTAAGGTGAATTAAAGGAAAATGAATTGGGTGAGGGTTCCTCATAACTCAAACCCGTTGTTTCGCACATCAGCTGTTTTGAATATTGAACCACTTTACCAGAATTATTTACCAGCAGAAAAAGTAAGTCCTTCCCCATTTTCAGGGATTGCTGCACACTCTGGCTAATGCGAACCTTCATAGAATCATTTACAGGTAACCGGTCGATTACCACTTCAATATCATGAATTTTATACCGGTCAACCTGCATTTTGGGTTTGAGGTCTAGAATTTCACCATCCACCCGCACTTTTAGAAAACCTTTTTTACGTATTTCTTCGAATAGCTCCCGGTAATGCCCTTTTCTACCTCGAACCACTGGTGCTAATAAAGTGATTGCGTCTCCGGAAAATCTTTCGAATAAATTAGCGATAATTTCCTCCTCACTAAATCGAACCATTTTCTTACCCGTTTCATAACTATAGGCTTCACCGATACGAGCATAGAGTAATCGCATGAAGTCGTATATCTCTGTAACGGTTCCAACGGTTGAGCGGGGATTTTTATTAGTTGTTTTTTGTTCGATAGAAATTACGGGTGATAATCCGGTAATCTTATCCACTTCGGGGCGTTCCATATCACCCATAAATTGTCGTGCATACGCACTGAAACTTTCCATATACCTGCGCTGCCCTTCATTAAAAATGGTATCAAAAGCCAACGAAGATTTGCCACTTCCGCTAACCCCCGTAAATACCACCAGTTTGTTTTTGGGGATGGAGATATCAATGTTTTTCAAATTATGCTCACGCGCGCCGGTAACTATAATGTAGTCATTATCAGGTAGAGAAGTAGGTAAATCGGGAACAGAACGCTTAGCCATATATAAATGTAAAGATAACAAAGCCACTTCGGAAAGGTTGGGAATAAAGGAGCTATGGAGGATTTTTTTGGGGGAAATGTAAAAATTATTACCTTTGCAGTAGTTCTTTATTCATACTTATCAAGAAAGGCAGAGGGAATTAGGCCCTGTGAAGCCTTGGCAACCCATGAAACCAGTGTATCGGAATCATGAAGGTGCCAAATCCGACCACACATCGTGTGGAAAGATAAGTCAGTGTTACACAACCTTACAGGTCGTAAATTTCTCGACCGGTTTATTACCCTGCTTTCTTGTTATTATGTTGTAAGAATGATGTATTTCATTCATCGTTTTGCCGTGTATCCCAGATCCATTGCGAACAAAACTGTTTAACATGATTACTGCCACCAAACGATTTGGCTAGAAACACCCAATAACCCTATCTCAAACCAACAAAATTTAAAATACGCTAATTAATATGTTATCCATGAGTACACAACAACCCCTAGTTATAGGACTATTTGGATTTGGAGTAGTAGGTGAAGGACTTTACAAAGTGCTACAGCAAACGCCTTCGCTGCAGGCCCGCATAAAAAAAGTATGCATAAAAAATCCGGATAAAAAAAGAGCGGCGCCGGATAGTTTATTTACTACTCGTAAGGAGGATATTCTTGATGATCCAGAAATTAATGTGGTAGTAGAAGTGATTAATGAATCGGAAGCAGCTTTTGAGATTGTTACGGTTGCGCTGCAACGAAAAAAATCTGTAGTAAGTGCCAGTAAAAAAATGATAGCCGAACACCTGGAAGCATTATTATTGTTGCAACAACAAACCGGTACCTCCATGTTGTATGAATCAGCTGCCTGTGCTTCTATTCCTGTTATCCGAAACCTGGAAGAATATTACGACAATGATTTGTTACATTCTATCCGGGCGATTGTAAATGGGTCAACCAATTTTATCTTAACCAAAATGTTCGAAGACAGGCTGGATTTTTCAGATGCCTTATTATTGGCGCAGCAACTTGGTTTTGCGGAAACCGACCCCAAACTGGATGTAGAAGGATGGGATGCCCTGCACAAATGGATCATATTATTGAACCATGCGTATGGAATTGTAGAGACTGCTGAAAACATTTTATTCTCGGGCATTCAAAATATTCAATTGTCGGATGCGGTAATTGCTAAAGAGAAAAATTACGATATCAAATTAATTGCGCAGGCTCGGAAGTTAGCCAATGGAAAAGTAGCCGCTTTTGTTTTACCACAATTTGTTCAAACGGCGGACCCGCTTGCATTTGTAAAAAATGAATACAATGGGGTGGTGATAGAGAGTGGGTTTGCAGACAAACAATTTTTTTATGGAAAAGGTGCCGGTAGCTTTCCAACCGCTTCGGCTGTGCTGAGTGATATTTCGGCACTGCGGTATCAGTATCGATACGAGTATAAGAAAAAATACTATCATCCGCCACATGAATTAACGGATGATAATTATATAAAAGTGTACCTGAGCTTTAACGACTGGAAACAGATTCCAAGGGAAAAATTTGAATGGATTGAAGAGTGGCATGCCAACTCGGATAGAAAATATCTAGTAGGGGTTATCCATCAGCATCACCTAAAAAGTGGTAATTGGTGGAAGGAGGATGCCATCAGTTTAATTGTGATGCCCGATCCTATTATCGATAATCTGGATATTATTCAACTCAAAAAGAAAAGTCTAGAATTGGCAGGAATCCAGTAAACCGTCTAATGGTAGGCAGCAAGTACGGTAATTTATTTTCCTATATCTTTATGATTGCGGGTAAATCATATGAAACTTTCTGCCATCCTTTTTCAGGCCATTTATTTGGTAATTGCTACGGCCGCTCTCTTATTTTTTGGAAGTTGGCTAACCGGTAAGTATGCCTTTTTTTTATTGCTGAATGGCGATGGCGGACGGGTGACTGACTTGCTTTTTTGGGGCTGGACCTATCTGGGTGATGGCATTATGTGGGTAGTGGCATTGCTGGTAACTTTTCGATATTTTAAAAATCGTTGGAAGCTGACTTTATTTTGTTTGCTTATTTCAACGTTATTTTCGCAAACTGGAAAACAGCTTTTATTTCCAGACGCTTTAAGACCGGCAGCCGGACAAATAGAGATGAGCCAGATTCATACAGTACCCGGAGTTGAATTACATACCAGTAATAGTTTCCCTTCCGGACATACTACCGCAGCTTTTACGCTGTATTTACTGGCCTGTGTATTTTTTCCCAGTCGAACTACCCTACTGCTCGGATTTTGTCTGGCGCTTGGGGTAGGTTATTCAAGAATTTACCTGGCACAACATTTTCCTACTGATGTGGCAGCTGGCATGCTGATTGGCGTGGTTACCATACTGTGTTCCCTTGCATTAGAAAATGTTTTATCAGCTCAAAAAGAAAAAGTTACCTGATATGAGATTATTGTTACGTGCACTATTTGCAATTGTATTGAATATTCCCTGGTTAATTCAAGCCCAGGATACCACCCAGCAGGTGAATCTCTCTAGAGTAAACCAACAAAATCAACGCGCCAAACCTTATGTGATATTAATTTCCGCAGATGGATTCCGGGCAGATATGGCAAAGAAATTTGGAGCCACCCATCTGCTCGAACTGGGTAAGCAGGGGGCAGCCGCAGAATATATGCGTGCCAGTTATCCAACCATAACCTTCCCGAATCATTATAGTATAGTTACGGGCTTATACCCGGCACACCATGGCTTGGTGGATAACGGATTTTACGATAGGGCGAGTGCACAAACCTATCAGATGGCGAACAAACAACAGGTGGCAGATGCCTACTGGTATGGAGGAAAGCCTTTATGGGTTTTGGCTGAACAACAGGGTATGCTAAGTGCCAGCTTTTATTGGGTGGCCTCTGAAAGCGCCATTCAGGGTATTCGCCCAACCTATTATTACAATTACAATGATAAAATTTCCATTGATAATCGGGTGCAGGCTGTTCGTAACTGGCTGAATCTTCCGGAAGATAAAAGACCTCATTTTATTACCTTTTATTTTCCGGAGGTAGATTATGCCGGCCATGTGTACGGACCAGATGCTGCAGAAACCGGAAAGGCAGTTAGGTGGGTGGATGAAGCGGTATTTCGGTTGCAGCAAGTGGCTGTGGCTTCGGGATTACCAGTAAATTTTATTTTCGTATCTGATCATGGCATGACGAATATAGATCCCGCAAAAGTGATGGGATTACCGAGATGTATAGATACTTCCCGATTTCGTATTCCGGGAGGTAATGCCATGGTGCAGCTATATGCAAAAGACCCTGCTGATATCCTTCCACAATACCAGGAACTGCAGAAAACTAAAGGTTTGTATAACGTGTATTTGAAGAATGAAATGCCCAAATACTGGCATTACAGCGAAAAAGATGACTATTTTAACCGGATTGGCGATATCTTGCTCGTGGCGAAAATGCCGGCCATATTTAATCTAGGTTCGGCACCTATGTCGCCCGGAAAACATGGATTCGATAACCAGGAGCAGGATATGTATGCCAGTTTTTATGCCTGGGGACCCAATATTGAAGTGGGGAAAACGATAGCGGGTTTTGATAATGTGCATGTTTATCCCTTAATTGCTCATATTTTGGGGCTCAGCTATCCAAAAGGGGAAATTGACGGAAAATATAAGGTACTTCGTAAAATAGCCAAGAATCGTTAGTTTTACAGATATTTAATTACTTGTCTGGGTAATTCCGGATAAAGTAGGCGCTCAAAACCAACCATGAAAAACAACATCAGATACTTGCTGGTACTAATAAGTACGAATGTGCTGTTGTTTGCTTTCGTGAACTCAGTAAAAGCCCAATCGGCTTTTACCCAAATCCCCTTAGAAATTAATCTTAGTGTTACTAAAAGTTCAGAGCTGGAAACCAAGGGTATCTGTGTAGCCAGGGTTAACTCTCCGGATTCAGCCAAAACGAGGTGTCTCCGGTATAACATGGATAACAATAAATTTTACGCGCACACAAATTTTTCAGGAAATATAGATCGAATTAGTTTTCAGTCGGTAGCCCATCACCAAATTCCAGAAAGTTGGAAAAAAATAGGGATTCGGCTTGCCAGTAGTTATCGATACCAGAAAGCGAAACAGGCCGAATTAAACAATACAAAAACTGCTCAGCCGGAAAATGGTAATACCCTTTCCGAATTTAAGGCCATTATTATTGCTCAAAATGCCAAAGAAATTACCACAAAGGTTTCATACAAAAGTGATTATCAGATTGGAGAAACCGTGGCATTTATAATCGATAACTATCTTTTTACGGCTGAGTTTATGAAATGGGTAAAACCCGAATGGTGTAAAGAATGCCCCACCTATTCGGATTATAATAATGGACTTGTTTCCATTGAAGTTACCCGTCCTTTTTAAAAAGGTTTATCTGCAAATTCTATCAAGGCCATAGTAAGCATTGGCTAAACTAATCTTTCCAGCGCCATTCGCCAGCTATCTGAAGGGGCTCTTTCAATTTATTCTTAATTAGAAAAAGACGGGTTTCTTCATCCGACATTGGCTTGGCATCCATTTTAGCAACATTGGCCAACCCATATATAAGCATAGCATTATACCGAACCGTATTTTTCATTCCTTGCTCATCTACCAGATTAAATCCATCACAATCTGCGTGATAACAGGGACCGGCGTTGTTGGGTAAAGAACCTCCGGCTCCTCCGCCTGTAGGAATGCCCTGCAAAAGGAAGGGTTGATGATCGCTATGTAACCCTGCACCCGATCGGAAAGTATTAGGAAAAGTGGCATCCACTTGTTGAACAGTGGCACCAATCTGTTGAAATAAATCTTTGGTGGTTTCTATGGAGGAAGAAAAACCTTTGGGGTCGTTAGTCATATCATAATTGAGCATATATCTGATATTGCTGAGCGACTTATTTTTCTTTGCTTCCTGCACATAATGTCGGGAACCCAATAATCCTTGTTCTTCACCCATAAATAGCACAAATTCGATGGTTCTTGCTGGCTTTATTTTTAATGCCTGAAATGTGCGGGCCATATCTAATACCGAAAACGAACCTATTCCATTGTCGATAGCGCCGGTTGCCAGATCCCAACTATCTAAATGCCCGCCCACTACAATTTTTTCTTGGGGTAAAGAAGAGCCTTTGATGGTAGCGATAACATTTCGGGCCTTAATCATTGCTGATTGGTTGGTCATTTTAATATTTGCTTGTAAAGAATTTTGCAACAGTTGCTCTTTCAATTTCATGCCATCTTCTTTACCAATGCAAACAGCCGGAATAGGAATAAGCTTTCCGGTAACGGAGGCAGTTCCGGTTAATAATATTCCTCCGGGGGGTGTATTAATGATGATGATTCCCTTCGCCCCATATTTGGTAGCTAATGCAGTTTTTTCTGAACGATGGAGGGTTCCGGTTCCTGGTTTCGAATTGGGTAAAACACCCAGAAATACCAAGGCTATTTTATTTTTTACTTTATCCGGTTGGGCTAAGTAATCTTCCTCTAATCCATTACCCATATCTGCCAAGGGTAATTCGATGAATGATTTTACTGGAGAGTGGGCTAATGTTACTGCTTTGATGGGAAGCATTTGATTGGGAGTACCCACTTGCAATGAAAGGGTTCCTCTACTCCAACTTTCAACTTCAAATGGTTGAAAATTAACCTGAGAAAAGCCCCAGGACTTAAAAAATTGAAAAGCAAAATCTTCTGCACGCTTGCCATTGGCTGATCCTGTAAGGCGGTGACCGATTTGAGTAGTAGCCGCTTTCAACTGGCTATATGCCTGTGAATGTTCCTGCACTTCCTGATTAATTTGCGTGAAAACAGGAGCCCAGGCAGGGTTAGATTGTGCCAGTACCCATTGAAACGGTATTGCTAACGTAAACAAAACAGCTAAAACTTTCCTCATAATGTTAATTGAGGAATGAATTTACTAAAAATATGGGAAAAGAAACGGATAGCTGCAAGTGTAGGAAATAACTTACAGTAATGGATTCAAACAAAACAGACCGGATTTAACAATATCAGCCAATTCAGGCTTTAAAGGAATGGTTTTTATTTCCCCTCCTTTTACAGTGTAAGACAC
>JAPLEI010000095.1:18223-29555 GCA_026391195.1 Bacteroidota bacterium
CCGGTTTTATTTCCCCTCCTTTTACAGTGTAAGACACTGATTCGATTTTACTATTTAAAATCTGGTTCATGAATTTTTCCAGAATATAATAAGTGTATTGGGTAACTTGTTGACCTTTTACCCGGTTAAGCATAACCAAAGCCTGTGGCAACCGTAAGGAATTTTTATCGGTAAAATTTAATACTAGGTCACCCTCTAATTGTTTGGGTGCTCCATTGGAGGTAAAGGCCAATGTTACATAATTAGATACACTTGCCATTTCCACTCCCAGGCCACAGGTTTCGCCACCGGTACTTTCGATGGTATAGGGAACCAAATATTTTACGGTTAATCCATCACTAAAATAACGGGTTTGAATTACACAGGAAGGTTGAGAAAAAGCAACCTGAAGAATACCAATAAAGAAGATTGTAATCAGTCTCTTAGAGGCCATGGGGGATAAATTAAATACTTTGCGCAAACAGAAGTATCTAATAACGCTTTTTGCGAAACGATATTGTAAACGGTTCTTTAACATTGGATATTACACAAAAATAAGAAAACATCAGAACATATAATACTTACAGAACATAACATTATCACAAAAAAGCACCCCATTTGGAGTGCTTTTTAATTGTTAAATACTTGATATTCATTCATTTACAATTAAACTTTTTTTACATGACAATTTGATAGCCGGAAAAGTAACTACACCATCTACATAAGAACGGGTAACAAAGGGTGAACCAGAAACTACTGTTAGATTAATGGGGGCATTCCTATCGATAGCCGAAATTTTCATACTTATTTTATTAAAAGCAATGGCTGCCGCTTAGAGGCGGCAGCCATTAATTGTACAATTTTTGCTTCATTTTAAGCTAGTAATAAATGCATCATTCAAAAATAAATAATTCAACCAGATATAAGCGAGGTTTTCCGTATGCCGTTTATACTCATTACTGAATTTTCTTCTTCATTTCTCGGATGGCTGTTTCTAATTGCACATCTTTTCCATTGAGCATATCTTCATATCGCAATGGCACGCGGATATCTGGTTCGAGCTGTAAATTTTCAGTTGGTCGGTTTTCCTTACCCAGGGTAGCTACCATAGGAATTCCAAAAACAAGTGTAGGGTCTATTTGAGTTTCCCACCATACGGCTGTTCCGGTTCCAGGTACTGGCATACCAATTAGGGGGCCTACCCCACTAGCCTTGTATACATAGGGGAAAATAAATGCATCGCTATAATTTCCCTCACCCATTAAAACACAGCTGGGTTTTTGCCATCTGTCCATAGGTTCAGTTGCCGGAACCTTATTTCCCTGGGGGGCAAATTCGAGGTACATTTTACCACTGAATAAAGTAAGCAGGTCGTTGTGTAACCAGCCTCCTCCATTAAAGCGGGTATCTATGATGATGGCTTTCTTGTTTTTATTTTTTCCCATCACTTCATCGATCACCGACCGGTAACTTCCGTCGTTCATACCCTGCACGTGCACGTAGCCGATGGTACCCCCACTGATGGAGTCAACCAGTTGATACATTTTGCGCGTCCATCTTTTATAGAGTAAAGCAGATTCTTCTGCAAAGCCGATGGGTTTAATACTTTCTTCCCATGCATTGCCTTGGGCATCCTTTCCGGATAGTAAGGTAAACTTGCCTGCTTTTCTGTTGAGCAAGCGGGCCCAATCATCGGAACCTGAAACAGATTCGCCATCTATTTTCTCTATGATAGTGCCAGATTTGATTTTACTATTTACCCGATCCGCTGGGCCTTCTGCAATTACTTCCATCACTTTAATGCCTTTTCCTGTAAAGCTTTCATCATATAATAAACCCAATGCTGCTGTATTATCCGGATTTACAGGTTGAGGAGAATAACGGCCTCCCGTGTGCGACCCGTTTAATTCTCCCAATAGTTCACTCAACAACTCTTGAAAATCGTAGTTGTTGCTGATATGGGGTAAAAATTTACTATAAGCATCGTGGTACATTTTCCAGTTTATTCCATGAATCGTAGGATCATAAAATTTAGCCTTTACCTGTCGCCAGGCGTGTTCAAAAATATATGCTCTTTCTGCGGCGGGGTCTAATACCATTTCAGTGTTGATGGCAATAGGAGTGCTTTTGCCAGCATCATCTACTTTTAATAAGGAACCGTTGTTTACTACAAAAATGTTTTTGCCATCTTTAGAAATATCCAGCTTGCTGCCTCCGGCTCCCAATTTGGCCAAAATTTTAGTTTCCCTAGTGCGGGTATCGCTCATCCAAAGGTCGTACCCCTTTTCAAATGCAGCCAGGTAATAAATTTTACTGCCGTCTGGGGTAATTGCATAATCGCTGATGGAGGCGCTGTTGATGGTAAGTCGCAGCTTACGGGTTTCTATGCCGGTAAAATCAGGTGTCCACTTTACACCCGAATCTTTTTTGGTTTGAGTTTTCTGTTCTTTTTGTAATGCATATTCATCTTTGGTCAGTCGAAATTCATCAAATGCTGCATCATCTAGAAAAAGGGCATAAATATCTACTTCGCGATTGCCCTGGTAGGCCAGTGAACGTCTGCCATCTTTGTTATTTGCCCAGGTAAGTATTTTTCCATCCATGCCCCATTTGGGATTATTTTCACCGAAGCCACTGTTTACGGGATGCAGAATGGGGGTGTTTCCGTTTGCGCTAATAACGGCGGTATGTGCACCACCAAAACCGAAGTATTGATCATCGGCCAGAATATACTTTCCATCAGGGCTCCAGCTGAAATCGAGGTCTCCATCTGAGTAGCTATAATTTCTGCCGGCGGGCAATAAAGTGCGCGACTGGGCGGTGGCAATTGTAAATACTTTTAGCACGTTGCGATTTTCCAGATAGGCAACTTCTTTTCCATCGGGTGAAAATCGGGGTTGAAATTCTTCAGCAGCAGAAGCAATCAGTGGCTCTTCTTTTAGCAGGGTACTGGCATAAAAATAAGGCTCCTCCTTTCTAACCATTTTACAGGTATAGATATCCCAGGTAGAACCTCGTTCTGTTGCATAGATCAGCGTTTTGCCATCGGGCGACCAACGAACCATTCTTTCCTGTTCAGGAGTATTGGTTACGCGCTTGGTGATACTGCCTTCTACACTGGTAACAAATACTTCTCCCCGGTTAACAAAGGCGATTTCTTTACCGTTGGGGGAGAGCACAAATTCATTCACTCCTCCGGTAATGGATACGTTCTTTTCTGTTGATTGGCGACCTTCATTTTGGAGGGTGAGCGAGAGCAGCTGAGGTGTCTGCTTATCTTTCATTGTGTAAATAGCCCCATCATAGGTAAAACAGAGCATGTTCGTATTGCTTATACTCAGGTGCCTAACTGGATGATCTTTAAATTGGGTTAGTTGAACGGCAGCAGTGCCGTTGAGCATTTGTTGATAGAGATTCTGATTGCCATTTTGCTCACTCAAAAAATATACCGATGCATCATCCGCGGCAAATACTGGCTCTCGGTCTTCTCCGCTAAAAGTAGATAACTGCCGGTATTTTTTTTCTTTCAAATCCAGCATCCAGATATCCCGGGTAACGGAAGAAGTATGGTGTTTGCGCCAGGGATCTTCATAACCTTTTCTATCCTGAAAAACCAATTGTGTTCCCTTACTGTTCAATTTAGCCAAATCCATGCCTGCACCAGACAGTAAAAGAGGATTCCCTCCCTGCACACTTACCGAATATAAATTGAGGAATAAACGAGGACTATAAAACCGAATGTTATTGGCAGCAACCCCTCTGCCGCTTCCGAATAAAACGGTTTGATTATCGGGTGCAAAATCAAAGGGGTAATCATTAGCAGAATGCCAGGTAAGACGTTTAACCTGTCCACCCGTTACCGGCACCGTAAATACATCAAAATTTCCATATCGATCACTGGCAAAAGCGATGGTTTTTCCATCATTGCTCCATACGGGCATCATATCATGGGCTTCATGAATGGTTAATGGTCTGGCCACCCCACCTTTTGTATCAACCAGATAAATATCTCCCTTATATCCAAAAGCAATGGTATTTCCATCAGGAGAAATAGAAGGATAGCGAAGCCAAAGAGGGTTGTTTTGGGCCTGCAAAAATCCAGTAATCAAACAAATGATTACAGTAATTAATGTTTTTTTCATATTAAGAATTTTAAACCTAATTATATATGCTTAAAAATACAAGAAAGATTCAATACTATCCTATCATTCAATCGAAATTATCCATATATATCGGAATAATAGGCGGAGGCAATAGAACTTTTGATTTAGGCAAATGTATCAGACTAGCACAGCTGGTTTAAAATATTACCTGCCTAAAGAAATTTAGCTTTCAGCAATTCGTATCCCCATCGGCATTCATTTGATACTATTTACAGATATGATAATATATTGATTAGCCGAATACAATTAAATGAAAATTAATACCTCTTAATTATTCTATACCAGAAGCGTTTCTATCAAAAAAAATAAATCGAAGAGTAGAAAGCGAATATCTATTTCAACATAAATTAGAGAGCTCTTTTATCATTTATTTCATAAAACGCTTCTTCTTGGTCGGACTCATTTTTTCAATGGAATATCGCAACATGGTTCTGGGCATTTGGGATGCAAATTTTGTTAAAAAAGCTTCAATTACTTGTGGATCTCTTTTCCATCCCTCTCGTAACATCCATCCGGTAGCTTTGTGCAGTAAGTCGTGTGGATGATGGATAAAAATCTCGGCTAGTTTCAACAAATCGGCTAGCTCATTCTTTCGGATAAATGCCAATGTGGAAAGTATAGCAATTCTATTTTTCCATAAATTTTTTGACCGGGCAAATTGATATAAAATTCTGCGGTTACGATTTTGTAACCAGGTACCCAGTACGATTGGGGCAGAACTGTCTACCAAATCCCAATTATTTATATATTGTATATGGGATAGATAAAAGTCAACCCATTTTTTTGCTTCCGCTTGATCTGCGCTTTTTAAAAATCGGGTATTCAGCATAAATAAGGCGGTGAGTCGAATTTCATGAAAGGGAGAAGATAATAAATCTGAAATTTCAGCTTCCGTAACTTGGCTCACATATTTGGCAGCAAGGGCTCTTTGAATCGGAACAGCCACTCCCAAAAATTGATCCCCTTCCCCATATTCACCCTTAGCGGTTTTAAAATAACGAACAGAAACCCGAGCACGCTCGGCAGTTGCGTGCTTTCTAAGTTCCTTTTCAAGTAGGAGTATGCTTTCCATGATTACAAAATTATGCTATAGTATATTACTGATCAATGAAATAGGTGGTATCAGTATGAATATTATTAATAGTAAAGGATACTTAAATCAGAACTAACGCCTATAAAATTAATGTAACGATTTTTAGCCGAAATAGAAAATCCTGCCATAATTAACGCTTGATATGCTAAATTAGCCCTGAAATACTAAATATAATTACTGATTATGCTTTCCCGATCAATTTATATAGTATTCGTTGTAACAAGTGCGTTTGGTATAAGTATTATACTGCCTAATTTATTACCAAAAGCGAGTGCACAAGTAAATGTAAAAAAAGTTGGCAAGCAGCCACTTGTTGATACATCGCAAACAGTTCTCTTAATGGGAGTAGGAGATTTGATGCTGGGATCTAATTATCCATCACCCAATTTACTGCCTCCGAATGGTGGGAAAGATATTTTACAGGAAGTTGCGCCTGTTCTAAAAAAAGCGGACATAACTTTCGGCAATCTGGAAGGGGTTATCCTGTCGGAAAATGGTACCCCGAAACAATGTAAAAATCCTGCTTACTGTTATGTTTTTAAAAGTCCGGATAGCTATGTACAAAACTTTTTAGATGCAGGATTTGATCTATTGAGTGTTGCGAATAATCATACCGGAGATTTTGGAGCCAAGGGCCGCGAACATACCGCCAAGGTATTACAGGAGGCGGGCATTCAATTTGCGGGTCATGAAACACATCCCTACACGATTTTTGAAAGAAAGGGTATCCGCTATGGGTTTTGTGCATTCGCACCGAATACAGGCACGGTATCCTTATTAAAAATAGAGGAAGCCGCTTCGTTGATTAGGATGTTAAATGACAGCTGCGATATTGTGATTGTATCGATGCACACCGGCGCAGAGGGAAGCAAGTACAACCATATTACCCGAAAAGATGAAATATATGTGGGTGAAAATCGTGGGAATCCCTATTCTTTCGCGCACCGGGCCATTGATGCAGGGGCAGATATAGTTTGGGGGCATGGTCCGCATGTAGTGCGGGCTGTGGAAGTATATAAAGACCGCTTTATTGCGTATAGTTTAGGCAATTTTGCCACCTATGGAACCATCAATGTAAATGGGATCAGTGGCTATGCGCCCATTATTGAAGTTGAAACGGACAGAACCGGTAAATTTATTCGGGGAAAAATACATTCGGCCATACAACATAAAGGCGAGGGGCCCAGATGGGATAGTAGTTATCGGGTAGCGAAGGAGATAAAAAATCTTACAGAAACTGATTTTCCCGAAAGCGAATTATTAATTAATGAAAAGGGGAAGATACGATCGAAACGGTCTGATACGCAAGTAACTAATTATAATTAACCAAGATCTACCGGTAAATTTCTAATATAGGTTCGGATTGGATCATCATAAACCCTATCAACTCTTTTGGTGCAAACATAATCGGTTTGACCACTCTCGCGAAGCCAGGTAACAGATTCATTAGTTACTATGTTTGAATTTTTCCAATCTTGAAAAGAAATTTCCTTTCCGGAAAAAATAAATTCTTTTTCAAATAATCTAGCAATAGTTGAAAAATAAACCTCTTCAGTTGCATAAGCAATTCTGGCAAAAGGAAAAATACCAAAACTGAGGCATCTTTTAGGTTTTAGTGGATAATCAATTTTTACCCATTTACTATATCGCTTTTTTCTGAATTGCCGAAAAACCTTTGTCCAAAAGGAATTTCTTTTAACAACATCTGAATTGGTAAATAGCTGTTTGTAAGATATTTTTTTTAAATAAGGAAACATTTTGTCGAATAAAGCTTTAGAGATAAACAATCCCTCGATCTGACAGCCATACAAATGAAAATGATTTATATTACTATCTCTTATCGCCATCCAACCCTGATACCATCCTTTGTGCAGAATTGCATCATGAGAAGAACCTATAAAATCAGATTTTAGCGCAAACATTTGCTTAACAAACATTAAATTGGATGCAAGAAATATGATATGACCAAATTCAATTTGTTGTGAATAGACAAAAGATATATTAGAAAGATGGGCTTCATATAGGGAACCATCCATAAAGCCAGTTAGCAATCGTTCGGGATTAATCAGCACATTTGGTAAAGCAGCCAGCATTGCTATTTCATTTTCAGAAAGTACAAACCGCTGACTGAGATGTAATACAATTCGAATTGAGAATCGACTATTAAATTTATTAGTATTATTGATCTGATCTACCAGTACTTCAACTTTTTCGTGGGCAGGTAAAGAGTAGATAAAATGTACCATGGAAACAATTTATAACCGCAAATTATAATTTTTTCTCCCAATTGCCTGATTTAGTAGGCAGTGGGAAACTAAAAATATCAAAAGGCATATTCAATAAATTTTCAAAAACATAAACTATAGCTTCGGCAACCGCTCCTTCGCCTCCTTTTGAAAAAGTAACATAATTGGCATATTTCTTTGTGTGCAGAAAAGCATTAGCAGGTGCGATTGAGTAACCTACTTGCCTAAATACAAGAGGATCATAAATTCCATCTCCCATATAAATGGTTTCATTAGAATCAAACTTGTCAGAAATCCATTGAGCTCTTTCGAAAGTACTAACTAATGAAAGTGGATAACCCATATCCTCTTGAATGCGCTTTTGAGAAATAGGAAACCCTCTTTTATCACCGGTAACCATTTCTATATGCATATAGCTGGATAATAAACTGAGTGCATCATTATCTGCATCTCCAAAAACTTTTACAATTTTACCCTCTGCAGAATAATGAAATTTACCATCCGTAAACACCCCATCTACATCAAAAATAAAATTTTTAAACATACCGTACCTATTTATTCAAAACCTGAAATAATTTCAACTTTCCTAAGTAATATAAAAATAAATCCAGAGGATGATGGTGCAGTGGAGACATATTCAGCCAGATAATAGCCCGTAGAACCTCCACTTTTTTAATATCCATATTATTTTCACGTAACCAATTAAATAAAATCTGCTCGCATTCTACCAGCGTCTGAAAACGGTGAATATTAAGCTCTATAGAGCCATCTCTTCCTTTTTTGATGGAGAAGAAGTTGTCATCCACCATTTCATGGTTTACAACCAGATTGTGTGCTAGTTTACCCAAATCATAATAGAGATCACCTACGGCTAATTCGCCAGCAAAATCTTGTCTCCAGTCAACCAATTGAAATTGTCCGCCCTCTACCTGTAAAATATTGTCCAAAATAAAATCACCATGAAATTGAGAGGGATCTGCACTACAAATCCAGTCTTTATCAATCGAATCCAGCATTGTTTTTATAGAAGGAACCAAAATGCCATTAATTTTTTCTTCCCGATCAATTATTCCCCGACTAGAATAAAATTCCTTCAGCCGCTTTAGGGTTTTGGTAAAGTAAAAATCTTCACATAGTTCCCGCATTTTGCTGGCAGAAATGTCGGTAGAAGGTTTCCAAAGGGTAGTGCTCGACCATTCTAAAAATCTCTTGAAATTAGATGAATTAGCAACTGTTGCGTAGAGTTGTCCTTTCACATAGGGATAACGATAGAAATTATCTGAATACGACTGAATGGGTGGAACAATACCTGCGAGCATTTTATTTCGCAGGATTCGATTTTTACAAATCTGTTCATCGTAAAAAAACTTTACAATAAAGCCATTTACTTTAAAAATGGATTCGCCCAGTTTATCTAATACATGCACATCTCCCTGATCTAATTCAGCTTTGGCCTCATTCATTTTATCTACATTTCCGATATCGAGCCATTTGTTAAATACGATACCATCAAAATCAACCTGCTGTACCATTTTCATCAGTACATCCACATCTCCCAGAAAACTGGCATATTTTTTTTCAACAAGCACTTCATCCACAATACTCCAAAAAAGTTGATAATCATAGATTCCCACTAATCCGATATGTAATAAGTCGGGCATTAAATTTCCTTTTTCATACATACTGGTTACTCTAGCACCCAATACATCAAAAGAAGCATAATTAGAAGAGCCTTTTCCACGGAATCCGCCATTCCAGTTTTTGGTGGGTACGGGTACCTGATCTAAAACTATCGTATCAGAGGCATGAAAGATAAAGGGAGTTTGTAAAACATCTTTAGCTTGAGATAGTGAATACAATAAGCTACTTTTTTCACCTTCATATCTCTCTACGGTAACAAATTCGAAGGATCGTTCAGGATAGGCCAGCAATAAAAAATCTTTTACTTGCTTACCAAAGTATCCTAACGTAATCACATAAGAAGTGTTTTCGGGATAACTTTCTACTATATAGGATATTGCCGGCTTATTGCCGATTCTAAGCAAGGATTTATTGGTGTATTTAGTAAACTCGCCGAGACGAGAACCAATTCCCGAGGTTGTTATCAGAACTTTATACGACATGTTTACTCAATACTTTTCGTAAGGAAATCGTTTTGTTTATTATTGTATCTTCCTGAGGTCGGAATATGGTGCCAGTGCCGCAAACCAACACATTGGCTCCTGCCGAAATCATAGCGGGGGCAGTTACTGGAGTTACACCACCATCTACTTCAATTAGTAATTTGGTGTTTCCGATTTTCTTGGCCATTTCTCTGATGGCTGTTATTTTCTTAAGCATGGAGGGAATAAAAGGATGTCCCACCACACCCGGATTAATTGCCATAACCACTACCATCTCAATTTCGTCCAAAATCCACTCTAGGCAATGCACCGATGTAGCAGGATTTAGTGCAACACCCGGCTTCATACCGGATTCCTTTATTTTTTTAATTACCCGTGAAATTTGATGCGTTGCTTCTATGTGAAAATTAAAATAATCGGCTCCGGCTAATTGAAAAGTGGTAATATAATCTTCTGGATTGTTCACCATCATATGCACATCTACCGGAATGGAAGACTTTTTCTTTACAGCCGATAAAATTTCTGGATAGAGACCATACCTCGACACGAAGGAACCATCCATCACATCAAAATGAATCAAATCAATATTTGCTTCATTTAAATGTGCAATATCTCCTTCCATATTGAGGGGATCGGCACAAATCAGGGAAGCAGCTAATAAACAATTTTTTTTCATACGCTTATTCTAAATTAGAATGACGGCCCCACATAGTATCGTGTGTTTCATTCATTTGTTCCATGATTGATAATACCATTGCATCAAACAATAAACCCAAACACTGCTCATTTAGGGTAGTCATTGGTTGCCTTGAAATAAATCCATCAATGGATTTTGTTTTAGAGGGGGCGGACAACTGCACTATCACATCAGCCATTTGACCTATTCGAGAGGCCGGTGTTCCGGTAACCAATGCGATACGACATCCATTTTTTTTAGCAATTGTTACCAGATCAACAATAGTTTGCGTTTCTCCCGACCCAGAAGCTACCAGCAACAAATCCCCTGCACCAACTGATGGCACCGTTGCATCCCCCACCATATGAGCAGAAAGACCTAAATGAGCTAATCGCATGGTAAAACCCCTCACTGCCATGCCAACCCTACCTGCGCCAGTACTTACTATCTTATTTGCTCTGAGAATTTCCTTGATAAAATGCGCTGTTTCAGATTCATCAATCTGTTGTAGCACGGTACCAATTTCTCCTAAAATGAGTTGGATATTGTTTTGCATAACGGGGTTGTATTGCCTGAAAATTGAAATAGTAGGGTAAATTACCCATTTAGAGGTTAAATGTGGTTTGAGTGAATATGTTTTTAATGTTTGATTAGGATATACACACAGATATGAATAAACAAAAAGTGAAAATTAACTTATTCCAGTGATTTGTCAAATACATATAAAATATTTTAATAAATTGATAGGGTTAAACATCTTTTTCGTAGAAAATATTCACTAATGCAGTAAATGATGCAGATTTTCACTTCTGCTGTATTTTCAAACTAGAACAAATCAATTAGAAGTTTATCATCTAAACACCCATACAAGAATTAACAATTCGCCTCATTAGTAAATAAAAAGGCTTGCTGTAATAAATATTTAGATATTTTACAATTAAACTAATACTAACACCTTATGTAATATTTACATAGTTGATGACACTTACACAACTAGCTCAAATACGTTAATCCATTAAAAGTTGAACCCTATCTCAACTATTGAAGCTTAC
>JAPLEI010000163.1:0-6976 GCA_026391195.1 Bacteroidota bacterium
AAAGTGAAGGCAATTATCGACGTGAATAAGCTGGATGATAAGGACTATGTTCAGCAACATTTTATTGTATTGTGCACCAAAAAGGGTATTATCAAAAAAACATCACTGGAAGATTTCAGCAGACCCCGTGCTAATGGCGTGAATGCGATAACGATAGTAGAAGGAGATGAATTGATGATGGCCAAATTAACGGATGGTAACCAAGAAATAATGCTGGCAGTAAAAAGTGGTCGTGCCATACGTTTCCCGGAAAATAAAGTGCGGCCAACCGGAAGAGGAGCCATCGGGGTAGGAGGAATTGAAGTGGAAGATGACAAAGATGAAGTGGTGGGCATGATTTGCATCCATAAAGATGATCCCAGCCGAACCGTGTTGGTTGTAAGTGAACAGGGATTTGGCAAAAGAACTTCTGTAGAAGAATATCGGATTACCAATCGCGGTGGAAAAGGGGTGAAAACAATAAATGTTACCGAAAAAACAGGTAGTTTAGTAGGACTGTTAACGGTTACCGAGAAAGAAGACCTAATCATTACTTGTAAATCTGGCATAACAATACGCACCGGAATTCAACAAATTCGAGAAGCTGGAAGAGCAACGCAGGGAGTGAAACTGATTAAGTTAGATGAGGGGGATGAAATTGCCGCCATATCTCAGATAGAGGAACAGGAAGAACCCGTTACGAATGTTGACATCAATGAAGTAATCGATGGTGCTGAAGTTCCCGCTGATGAAACTAGTCCTAGTAATGAAGATTCCCAATCGGATAACGAAAACAATCAAAATACCAACCAAGACAACCCCCCTCAACCCTCTTAAAAAAATGACTATGATGCGGATTATGATGATTGGGCTACTTACAGCAGTAATTGCCCTTCCTTCTCAGGCACAGGAGCTTAAAAAAGTTATGCTGTTTACACAAACCGGAAAATTGGCAGATGCAAAAACTGAAATTGATAAAAATGCAGCCGATCCAAAATTTTCGGGTAAGCCAGAAACTTTTTACTGGAAATCCAGAATTTATGCAGCCCTATATAAGGATCCCGTTTCCAGAGCTAAAACACCTAATGCCAAAGAGATAGCGGATGAAGCTTTTGCTAAATATCAGCAATTAGATTCTACATTTAATTTTGTAAAAGAAATGGGGCAGGATGGTCCGGTCGGTTATTTTGATATTTACCAAGGTAGTTTTGCCGATGGCGTGCGAAATTTTAATGGGAAGAGATGGGATTCTGCTGCCTACTTTTTCACTTCTTCCGTAAATACCTATGATTTAATATATAAGAATAAGTGGACTTCCGCCAAAACACCTTTTGACACAACTTCCATTTTATACTTGGGTTATGCGTTACAAAATGCACAGAAGCCTGCAGAAGCTGTGCAACAATATAACCGTTTGCAAGATAATAAAGTTGCGGATTCCTCTTATTTAGATATGTACCGCTTTACGTTAAATCATTTTATTTCCACCAAAAATGAGGCCCAATTTAAAAAGTACCTCGCAGTATCCAAAGAGGCCTATCCAAAAGAGCAATGGGATGATTATGAGATGGAATATCTCGACAAAAATTTAACCCTTGCCGAAAAAACAGCACTTTACGATAAGGAAAGTGCGGCAGGCACCCTGAGTGAATTTAAATATCTGCAGTTTGGTGATTGGTTTGCCAATGTGCGTACAAAGGAAAAAGATTTGGATAGTACCCAACATGCTCTATACAATATGAAAGCTGCGGATGCATATCAAAAAGCCTTTGGTTTGAATAATAAAAATGCCATCGCTGCTTTTAATGCCGGACTGATATACTATAACAACTTTGCTGAATACTCCGATAAATATTCAGATAATATCAGAACCCTTCAGCAGTTGAATACGAGCAAACCGCCTGCCGATAAAGATCCCAAGAAAAGACCCGCCCAGGAAGCTAAGTTTAAAGAGCAAACCGTTGCTGTTAAGAAATTAAATACAGATTTAGAAAAACCAATCAACGAAAATCTTGAAACCTCTATAAACTGGCTAGAAAAAACTGTTGACAACCTGAAAGGTAGGTCAGACTTGAACCGTACTGAAAAAATGGTTTTTGATAGATCCCTTGATTTTTTGGCTAATTTGTATGAGTACAAACGCGATAAAGTAAGAGGAAAGGATATGAAGTTATTTGATGTATACGATGCAAAGTATAAGGAATACGAGGGAATGCATAAGAAGAACTAAGCGAAAACTAAATTCAATAAAAAAGCCACTTACGTTAAAGTGGCTTTTTTATTGAATGCTGTTATAAAGTAACTATATTATTTTTCGATTGAACTTGCGGTAGGTCCCACTTCTTTGTTTTGAGTACTTCTCCAAACTATTTCGCGTTGGCGGTACATATCTATGCTGTCTCTCATCTCTTTATTCTGGAATCTTACTTCAACAGTTTCTTTATCTACATGGTTACTTCCATAATAGAAACCTAGACTGAACATTGCTGGAACCAAAATGCATAGTAGGCCTACAAGGAGGGCGTCGCTATACTGCGAAAGGAGTTTAATCTTTTTCATGGATTAGGATCTGGACGTACAAAAGAAAGAATATTTTGTCAAATTCCAATATGTTTTTTTCTAACTATATATTAAAATTTTCAAAAAATCTAAAATGTATTTTATAAAATAATGTATTTTAAAGTGTTATGGGGTAAGGGTTTCATTAAACAAGATTGTAGAATTATAATACTACTTAACATAATATTAATTATAAGTAAAAATATACACAATTTTTCCTCAAAAGCTGCGTTCGCTATTTTCTGCAAACCAGCGCCTTTCCATATTACAAATTGCTTATCTTTCGGTAAACATTCTTCCACATGAATCGTCGTCAATTAATTAAACATTCCGCACTCGCAGTGGGTGCATTTGCAGCCGCCCGCGAATCCTTTGCCCGCGAAATTTTTCCTAGTTCCAAGGAGCCGATATTTCGGGATAATGCTGCCGCACCCATTAAATTAAGTGCGAACGAAAATCCACATGGTCCATCACCGCTGGCCAAAAAAGCCATGTACGATGCCATCGACGCTTCCAATCGCTATCAATGGGATATTAATGTAACCCTTCGCGAACAAATTGGCAAATTAACAGGTCACAGCAAAGATCATATTATTCTCGGGGCCGGATCTTCCGAACTGCTGGGGCTGGTAACCCTATTTGCATCCCAAAAAAAAGGATCGGCCGTAGCTGCTGAACCCACTTTTAAACTCTGGATGCCCGCTGCCAGAAAAATGGGTTTGCCCATTCAATTGGTTCAAGCTACCGCAGCCAAAGAAAACGACCTACCAGCCATGTTAGCTGCCATCAAGCCCGAAACACGGCTCGTGTATCTATGCAATCCAAATAACCCTACCGGAACCGTTTCACCCGCAGCCGAATTAGAAAATTTTATTAAGAAAGTACCTGGAGATTGTATTATTCTATTAGATGAAGCATATACCGACTATTACAATTCACCCTCTATGGCTCATATGGTGAACGATTTCCCCAATCTGGTGATTGCCAAAACCTTTTCTAAAGTATATGGCATGGCCGGTGCCCGCCTCGGCTATGTAATTGCTCAGCCCAATATGATTCAGCAATTAATGCAATTACAGGCTTGGGCAAATGCTGGTCCCTCGTTCGTTTCTATGCAAGGCGGTTTGGCCGTTATGCAGGATGCTCAATTTATAACTCTTTGTAAATCGGAAAATATAAAAGCCAAGGAAGTATTTTACAAAGGCCTGCAACAACTAGGTATCCCCTACATAAAATCGTACACCAGTTTTGTTTATTTTGATGCGGCAGCCTATAAAAAGGATTTTGCCGCTACCCTCCAAGCCGCTAACATCATTGGAGCCCGATCCTTTGAAGAAAAAAGTACCTGGCTGCGACTCAGTATCGGAACTGTTGCTGAAATGGAAAAAGTAGTATCGGCACTCAATTCTTAAGGCAGATATATTTCTGAAATCTGTATTTTTTCATGTTATTAATATTCTAATCCCATGCCCTCCTCTGTAAACAGAAGAAAATTTATTGCTCAATCTAGTATGGCCTCCCTCGCTGTTGGCTATTCACTTTCCGGTATCCGCGCATTTGCCGCTGCTAACAAGAATCGCGTTCGCGTAGGAATAATCGGAACCGGTATGCGTGGGCAAAGTCATATCGAAATGCTGCTACAACGTACCGACGTAGATATCACTGCACTGGCCGA
The DNA here is from genome assembly GCA_026391195.1 of Bacteroidota bacterium. GTDB lineage: Bacteria > Bacteroidota > Bacteroidia > Chitinophagales > Chitinophagaceae > Sediminibacterium. Next base: position 4,214 of record JAPLEI010000163.1, read on the forward strand.
TCCAGACCCACGCATGATGGCGGATGCACTTTCCTTAATTCAGAAAGCCGGAAAACCAACGCCTATTACATTCCCCCAAGGGAACTACGATTATAAAAATTTGTTGAAGCGGGAGGATGTGGATGCTGTAATTATTGCTACCCCCTGGGAATGGCATATTCCTCAGGCACTCGATAGCGTGAACGCAGGGAAAATTCCGGGTGTGGAAGTTTGCGGGGCACTTAAACTGCAAGACTGCTGGGATATTGTAAATGCCAGCGAAAAAACGGGTATTCCGGTTATGGCACTGGAAAATGTTTGTTACCGCAGGGATGTACTTGCAGTATATAATATGGTACGCAAGGGTGTATTTGGAGAATTACTGCATTTACAAGGAGGATATGAACATGATTTACGGGGAGTTAAATTCAATGATGGACAAACCCCCTATAATTCAGGAGTTGAATTTGGTGAAAAAGGATTCTCCGAAGCCAAATGGCGCACCCCACATTCGGTTAACCGGAATGGCGAACTCTACCCAACCCACGGTTTAGGCCCAGTGGCTATGATGATTGATATTAATCGGGGTAACCAGTTAACCCGTATGTCGTCTGTTGCAACCAAAGCCCGTGGCTTGCACAAATACATTGTTAACCACCCCAAAGGCGGACCGAACCATCCCAATGCCAAAGTAAATTTTGCCCTGGGTGATATCGTTACCAGTCAAATTCAAACGGCTAACGGCGAAACCATCGTATTAACCCACGATACCAATTCACCTCGCCCCTATAACCTGGGATTTCGCGTGCAGGGAACCGAGGGAATATGGCAAGACAATCATGCAGGCGAATTCACAGCAGGTATGATGTACTTTGAAGGAAAAAGTCCAAAAGCCCATGCCTGGGAGAATTCAGAAAAATACCTGAAAGAATACGACCATCCCCTCTGGAAAAAATATGAATCACAGGCAGTTGGTGCCGGACACGGAGGAATGGATTTCTTTGTAGAAAATGCCTTTATTGAATGTATCAAACGCAATGCCCCCTTCCCTATTGATGTGTACGACCTGGCCACCTGGTATGCCATCACGCCCCTCTCCGAAAAGTCGATTGCCGAAGGCGGACAAGTGCAAATTATACCCGATTTTACCAGAGGTAAATGGAAAACTCGGACCCCCGATTTTTGTATGGGTACTGATTATTAATTCATCCCCTGGGTGAACCTTTCATTAAGTGGGTTGTTTCAAGTAGCGTAATTAGTTGATTTACGTTTCTTAAAACAACCCATTTGTATGAAAACCGGATTAGATCAGTTGTTGCATGCCATCGAACCCTATAAAAAAGCCATAACCCAGCACAAAGTATATGCCCTTATTCAACAGCCTCAACACTTGCATATTTTTATGCAGTACCATGTTTACGCTGTTTTGGATTTTATGTCGCTGCTCAAATCATTGCAAAACGAACTTACCTGTACCACCATTCCCTGGTTTCCCAAAGGAAATGGAGATACCCGTTTCCTTATCAACGAAATTGTAGTAGGCGAAGAATCAGACGTAGATGATAAAGGCATCCGGAAAAGTCATTTCGAAATTTACCTCGAAGCCATGCAACAATGTGGAGCCGATACTAAACCCATTGAAACTTTTTTACAACAGTTGGCTGTTTCAGGGGATGTTGGTTCGGCCTTGCAAATATCCAACACACCCATTGAAGCTCAGTCGTTTGTGGATTTTACCTTTCAATTAATTGAAAGTAAAAAAGACTACCTGCAATCTGCCATATTTACTTTTGGTCGTGAAGACCTGATTCCGGATATGTTCTATTCCATCATTCAGGATTTGCATGGCCAGGCACCCGAAAAAATCTCTTTATTTAAATACTACCTCGAACGCCATATAGAAGTAGATGGCGGCCACCACAGTCAGCTGGCCCTGCAAATGACCAGTGAACTCTGTGGCAACGACCCCCAAAAATGGGCAGAAGCAGAAACGGCAGTTATCGCGGCTTTGCAACAGCGTATTCAATTATGGGATGGGGTGTATAACCAATTGGTGAAACTGAATGCAGCCACCAAAAAATCTGAAAGCGAGTCTGCATTAGCGTAAACTTTCCTGAAAAAGGGTAAGTAAGCGAATTTGATTTTCTGCCCGTACTTTGTTTTGGGTAGGATATCGTGCCCCATAGTATTTGTCCATTTGCAGATAATCCGCTAAAAATCGCAATGCCTGCATAAACATCAATACCTCTCCCCCAAAATAGATATGATCCTGCTCAAAATAACTCAACTCACTTCCCATCTCCGATAAATACCCTGCAACAATAGCCTGGGTATATTCCTTTCTTACTGTAATTAAATCTAATTGCTGTTCTTCTTCGGTTACCGCACAAACATAGGTTCTGAACATATCTCCGGTATCACTGATAAAATAGCCCGGCATAACGGTGTCCAGATCAATTACGCACATGCCTTGCTCTTGCTCGTTGAACAAAACATTGCTGATTTTCGTGTCATGATGGGTAACCCTTTTCTTTACATCAGCATGTTGGGTATAGCTTTCAAATTTGGTTATCAAGGGATAGGAAGCTTGTAAAAACTGGATGGCATCGCTGCACTCATGCAAACGATGGCTATCGCCATTTTGCAGCGCCAGCTCAAACTGATGATACCGAAGGCTCAAATCGTGAAAGCCCGGAATAATTACTTTCAGTTCTGCTGCGGGAAATGCACAAAGGTTTTTAGTGAATGCTCCAAAACAGCGAGCCGCTTCAAATGCCTGATTCG
>JAPLEI010000163.1:6986-16613 GCA_026391195.1 Bacteroidota bacterium
TCCAAGGCATTCCGAGAGTGCGAACCGGGTATCCAGGGAAAAACCCGATACACACTGCCCTCCCATTCAAAAATTCCTTTTCCGCTTTCAGATACAACCGGAGAAGTAAATAAATAGTTGGGATGATGCAGGGTTAAATAACGGGAAAGTAGTTGCAAATTGAAATCAATCCAATCGGGTTGGGGAAAAACATGGGTATTGATAGCCTGCAGCAGCCAACTTTGTTCTTGCTCACTAACCTTCCAGGTTCGATTGATTAGTCCCGATTGGATGGGAGTGAGCTGCGGAAATCGCCAGTTCCATGCTTTTGCTATGGCAGCAAGTATTTGTTCATTCATTTCTGAAACAAATGTAAGCATCCCAATCACACATCGTTTCACCAAACCGAGTTTTTTATCGTTGGTTTTTACCGTATTTTTAAACAACATTCCTCTACTCAAAATTCTAATCATATGCATCGCAGAAACTTTTTACAATGGGGCTCATTGGGATTATCGGCACTTTCCTTTTCGGGATTTAGAAATGCAGGTATTGCACAGAAACCGCTGGTGATATCTACCTGGGATGCCGGAATTGCGGCGAATGCGGCGGCCTGGAAAATTTTACGGTCTGGAGGTCGTGCACTGGATGCTGTGGAAAAGGGCGTAATGGTTACGGAATCTGAACTGAATTGTTGTGTGGGGCTAGGTGCAAATCCCGACCGGGATGGATTGGTAACCTTAGATGCCTGCATTATGGATGAAAATGCCAATTGTGGTAGTGTGGCATTTCTTGAGCGTATTAAACATCCCATTTCGGTGGCCCGCAGGGTGATGGAAAAAACACCCCATGTAATGTTAGTAGGTAGTGGAGCCCAACAATTTGCTGTAGCAGAGGGATTTCCATTAGAATCGGGTAAATTATCCGATGACGCAGAAAGAGCCTATAAAAACTGGCTGCAAAAAAGTGAATACAAGCCGGTGATCAATATCGAACGCGGCAAAAGTCCCCAGGCCTATGCAGTTCCCACCAAGTTAGCAAATGGAGAATGGAACCACGATACCATCGGAATGGTTGCTATTGATGCGCAGGGTAATTTGAGCGGAAGTTGCACTACGAGTGGAATGGGATTTAAAATGAGAGGCCGCTTAGGCGATTCACCTATTATTGGTGCGGGTTTATTTGTAGATAATGAAGTAGGTGCTGCCACCGCAACCGGTCAGGGGGAAGATGTGATTCGTATTTGTGGATCGCACTTGGTAGTTGAAAATATGCGCAATGGATACTCCCCCGAAAATGCCTGCAAAGCAGCCGTAGAAAGAATTGTAAAAGTAAAAGGGGTAGCAAAGTGCAAAGAGATTCAAGTTGGCTTCATCGCCATTAATAAGCAGGGCGAATATGGCGGCTACTGTTTGCAGAAAGGCTTCAGTTTTGCCGTTTGCTATGCAGATGATAAAAATTTTATGGTGGATGGAAAATTTATATTGTCTTGATTTATATGCCTGCATCCAACCATCATTCCTCAGCCTCTCCGCTCGGTTATTCAGCCCCTCCCCTGCTGGAGATTGCTGTTTTTAGCTTTGAATCAGCCTTAATCGCTCAGCAATCCGGTGCCGACCGAATTGAACTCTGTGAAAATCCTGCCGACGGAGGCACCACCCCCTCTTACGGATACCTCAAAAAGGCCATTGAAAAAATTCAGATACCTGTATTCCCCATTATTCGCCCAAGAGGCGGCGATTTTTTATATTCCGATACCGAATGGGATATTGTGCTAAACGACATTCGGTTGTGTAAAGACTTAGGTTTTTCGGGCATTGTTACCGGGTCGTTGCACAGGGATGGATTGGTTAATGAAGCGCAATTAAAGCAAGCGGTTTCTTTGGCTTATCCAATGGAAGTTACTTTTCACCGTGCTTTTGATCGGGTATCCGACCCGCTTATTGCATTGGAGCAAGTGATTGCGGCCGGATGCACCCGTATTTTAACCAGTGGATTACATCCCGAAGTGATGGCCGGTACCCCCCTCCTCAAGCAATTGGTTCAGCAAGCGGGTAACAGAATGGTAATTATGCCTGGCAGTGGGGTACGAAGCAGTAATTTGCACCAATTACGGGCAGTTACCGGTGCACGGGAATTTCATTCATCCGCCCGTTTATTGGTACCATCCCGAATGAACTCCCTCAACCCTACCATGCAGGAAAATTTAGAAAATATATCGGTAGATGCAGCTGAAATTAGTCGTATGAAGCAAATAGTATCTACCCCTGGTTTTTAGTAACGCCTTTTCACCAAATCAGCCAATTATTACAGGTTGGCTACCTGCAATTTCGTAATTTTGTAAAAATTGCACATGGATACCAATGCTCAATTATTTAACCTGCTAATAGGAATCGCAATTGCCGTTGTTGGCATGCTTGTTTTTTATTGGGTAATCGGTAGAAAAAGTAGAAAAGTTTCTGATAGTACAATTAACAAAGAAACCCATTCACTTCAGCTCCAGGCCTATGAACGTTTAACCCTACTTTCTGATCGGATTGCATTACCCAATTTAATTTCACGTATTCCGCAAGAAGGATTAGCTGCGGCAGATTATCAGTTGGTATTATTGAAAAATATTCGCGATGAGTTTGATTACAATATTACGCAGCAGATATATGTTACGCCAGAATCGTGGCAGGCTGTAAAAAAGCTGAAAGAAAAAAATATGCTCATCATCAATCAGGTAGCGCAAACCATGCCACCCGGTTCATCGGCCCTGGATTTGAGTCGTTCTCTGTTGCATTTCTGTATGCACGATGAAAAGGGTAATTTACACGATCTGGTGAGCGCCGCCCTTAGTTATGAAGCCAGTAAATTGATGTAGGCACTTATCTATTTGTTGCTTCCTTCAGTTTTTATATATGCTTGCCAATGACCGATAATAATAAATATACCGATAGCGGAATTGCCATAAAAAAAGTATATGGCCCGGATGATTTACCCGCTCATTGTTCGCAACTACCTTTTGAAATGCCCGGAGAGTTTCCATTTACCAGAGGTGTTCAGGCCGACATGTATCGGGGAAAATCGTGGACAATGCGCCAATATGCCGGATTTTCTACTGCGGAGGAAAGTAATAAGCGATATCATTATTTATTGTCGCAGGGTGTTACCGGATTAAGCGTTGCATTTGATTTACCTACCCAAATTGGATATGATTCCGACCATTCCCTATCGGAAGGGGAAGTGGGAAAAGTAGGCGTTGCGATTGATAGTTTAGAAGACATGGAATTGCTCTTCAACGGCATTGACTTGGAAAAAGTAAGTACTTCAATGACGATTAATGCTACGGGTTTTATTCTGTTAGCTTTCTATGTTGCATTAGCCAAAAAGCAGGGTGCCAATTTGCAGCAAATTTCCGGAACCATTCAAAATGATATCCTGAAAGAATATGCTGCCCGCGGAACCTATATTTATCCGCCCTATCCTTCTATGCGGATTATTACCGACGTGTTTGAATGGTGCAGCAGCGAATTACCTCGATGGAATACGATTTCTATATCGGGATATCATATCCGCGAAGCAGGCTCAACGGCTGTGCAGGAAGTAGCTTTCACGCTGGCCAATGGAAAAGCATATGTTCAGGCAGCACAGTCGAAAGGATTGGATATAAATGTTTTTGGAAAACGCCTCAGTTTCTTTTTCAATGCGCACAATAACCTATTTGAGGAAGTAGCCAAATTTCGGGCTGCCCGCAGAATGTGGGCGCGAATTATGCAATCCCTGGGTGCCACCGATCAAAAGGCCATGATGCTTCGTTTTCATACCCAAACCGGCGGCGCCACCTTAACTGCTCAGCAGCCCTTGAACAACATCAGTAGGGTTACCATTCAAACCCTGGCAGCTGTTATGGGCGGAACCCAAAGCCTGCACACGAATGGCTATGATGAAGCCCTGAGTTTGCCTACAGAAGAAGCGGCCCGAATTGCTTTGCGCACCCAACAAATTGTTGCTCATGAAAGTGGCGTGGCCGATACAGCCGATCCCTTGGCAGGTAGCTATTTTGTAGAAGCACTCACCCAAGAAGTGGAGCAAAAAGCACAGGAAATAATAGATGTCATTGATGCCATGGGGGGAAGTGTAGCCGCTATAGAACAAGGGTACATGCAGGATGCTATCAGTAAAAGTGCCTATCAATATCAGCGGAAAATAGAATCCGGGGAAAAAATTATCGTGGGGATGAATCAATTTACATCCGATAAAGAAACCCCTATTCCGGGTTTTAAAATTGATGATGCTATCCGCGACCTACAAACTGAAAAATTAAATAAGTTACGAGCCAGCCGAGATGCCGCTATTGCAGCCGAATGTATTCAACAGATTAAAACGGCTGCCCGTGCAGGAACCAATTTAATGCCTCCGGTTATTTTTGCCGTTGAAAATAAATGTACCCTGGGTGAAATTGCCGACGCCCTCCGAGAGATTTTTGGTGAATACCAAGGTTAACAGCCTTTGCCTTATCTTTAATTCTTAATTCAAGCCTACTCGCATGAAAAAATTTGCATTCCTTTTATTGATGTCTGTTCAGTTAAACGCACAAACTGTTCCTACCCAATTACCTAAACATATTCAGGACGTTGCGCCCAAAGTAATTGAGATGCGCCGGTATTTTCATCAATTTCCCGAATTGTCGAACCGCGAATTTCAAACGGCTGCCAAAATTGAGGCATACATGAAAGAGTTTGGTATTGAAACCCGTCGGCTGGCAGGTACCGGTGTAGTTGGAATATTAAAAGGTGGAAAACCCGGGGCTGTAGTGGGTTTGCGCGCCGATATTGATGCCTTGCCCGTAACAGAAAGAAACGACCTAAGCTTTCGATCTAAAGCGGTTGCTGATTATAATGGTCAATCCGTTGGAGTAATGCATGCCTGTGGTCATGATACCCATATTGCTATGTTATTGGGTACTGCCAAAGTTTTATCACAACTGAAAAATGAAGTACCCGGAACCGTAGTATTTATTTTTCAACCAGCAGAGGAAGGTCCCCCTGCAAATGAAGAAGGAGGTGCGCCGTTGATGATAAAGCAAGGGTTAATGGATAATCCTGCCATAGATGCTGTATTTGGAATTCACATACAGTCAACCATGGAAGCCGGAAAATTGGGCTATAAGTCCGGTAGTTTTATGGCATCTTCCGACTGGTTTAAAATAACAGTAAAAGGAAAGCAAACCCATGGCGCCAATCCCTGGTTAGGAATAGATCCTGTAGTGGTTAGTGCCGCCATTATTCAAAATCTGCAAACGATAGTAAGTCGTCATTCCGACTTAACACTTGCCCCTGCCGTTATTACTGTTGGCAAAATAAACGCCGGCGTTCGTCCAAATATTATTCCGGAAGAAGCTGTTTTAGAAGGAACCATCCGAACTTTGGATGCCGGTATGCAGAAGGATATACATCAAAGAATCCAGCGTATGGTAACCCAAACTGCTGCTGCTTATGGTGCAACTGCTGAAGCCGGCCTTGGTTTCTCGTTCGGTTTCCTCACTTAAAAAAGCATTGGGCGATCAAAATGTAGTAGAAATCCCTTGGGCCACCGGTGCAGAGGATTTTTCATTTTATGGTACTAAAGCACCCTCTTTTTTCATGTTCCTCGGAGCAAAAAATCCTGCATTGTCTGCCCAACAGGCATTCCCACATCATACGCCTGATTTTATGTTAGATGATAGTAAGTTAGATGATGGCGTGAAAGTATTTTGTCAGTTAGTGTTCGATTTTGCGAAGCCCAAATAATCTAGTTGTAGCCGTATGTTTCCAACGAATACCCCTCAGCAAGCCGGATACTATTTTCCCGCCGAATTTGCGCCCCATGAAGCTACCTGGCTCAGCTGGCCCCATAAAGAAGCCAGTTGGCCCGGAAAAATTGATACGATTTATGCTCCCTATAGTGAGTTCGTATATTACCTGGCAAATAGTGAAAAAGTGCGCATCAATGTAATTGATGAATCGATGCAACAATTTGCTATTCAGCACTTGCAGAAAGCCAATGTGAATCTTGCCAATGTTGAATTTTTCCTGCATCCTACCAATGATGCCTGGTGCAGAGATCATGGTCCGGCATTCTTGATTAATCCATCTGCTCCCCAAAAGAAAGTGGTGGTAGATTGGGGATACAATGCCTGGGGTAATAAATATCCGCCCTTCGATTTAGATGATGTGATACCCACTTCCATTGCACAACATTTTAATCTGCCTGTGTATCATCCGGGAATTATCATGGAAGGTGGTTCGGTAGAATTTAATGGTGCCGGCACCTTACTTACTTCAACCGCCTGCCTGCTGAATCCAAACCGAAATCCTCATTTAAACCAGCAACAAATAGAAGCATTTCTTTGTGCTTATTACGGGGTACATCAAATTCTATGGGTAGATGAAGGAATTATAGGGGATGATACCGATGGACATATAGACGATACCGTTCGGTTTGTAAATGAGCAAACCGTGATTACGGTTGTGGAAGAAAATACAAAAGATGAAAACTATGCACTGCTGCAGCATAACCTGAAGCAGCTAAGCCAAATGCGTTTATCAAATGGGCGTTCACTAGATATAATTGAATTACCCATGCCTGATCCGGTTATATATGAAGATCAGCGTTTGCCTGCCTCCTATGCCAATTTTTATATTGCAAACAAATATGTGATTGTGCCCACTTTTCGATGTTCCAAAGATGATAGGGCATTAGAAATCATCAGCAGTTGCTTCCCCGAAAGAAAGGTGGTTGGCATTGACTCAACAGATATTATTTGGGGATTGGGCAGCTTTCACTGCCTCAGTCAGCAAGAACCCCTGGTTTAACCCGTAACGGTTAATGTAGTTCCGCTTACCGCCACTGCATACACTTTTAAGGCAGAGGTAGATTGTCCACCAACATTGGAGCCCGAAGTATTAAAAATTGCACCGTGGTTGGGACAAATGAATGTATTTGAACTGGCAAAAAACGCAATCGAGGTACCCTGATGTGTACAAGATTCTTGCACTGCAACGAAAGATCCTGAAACATTGGCAGCTGCCAATCTTACCACTACCACCCCATTTTGTGAAAGAGAAGATCCAATTGTGGTCAACTGACTGCTCAAGTTGATGGTAAAATTCACGTTTGCTGGGGGTGCAGGTGCATTGTTATTGGGCGTGTTGCTAGATTTGGAGCAACCCATTCCCATACAGGTTACACAGGCAACTGCTACCGGAGCGGTGAGTTTTTCTATAAATTGACGTCTTTCCATAAAAAGGTATTTAGGTTTTTGGGTAGACTTCCGCAAGCACAAAATTGCTGCCTACAATGAAGTGAATTTTCTAATGTAACAACTGAAAATGTAAATTGTTAACTATTATTTTACTTTTTTTTCCTTCAAGGCATAGTCTTTCGATTCGCCTAGGCGGAGAGGCGATTATGCTTTGAAGGAGAATATTTTCAGTCAAGTCCAGCCTTTTTCATCTAATAATTTTACTTGCATATTTTATCCCTTCTTTATGCCAAGCTTCTCCCTCTTTTAGAAAGTTCAATGTAGCATCTGCATCTTGACCGGTAAAATAAATTACATAACTCTTGGGAATTGCTTTACCAAAATGCATTTCAGCACAAGTGTCAATGTCAAGTGGATCTCGATTAAGAATATTGTATATAGCTACCATTACAATGCCTCTAGGATCTTCGCTTGGCTCCAAATATCTAACAATACCCACCTCTTCAAAAACCGATCTTGGTTCTGATCCCTCTGTTTCTAAATACTTTTCATACTCCTCTTCTGTTATATCTTCAGGAAATTTCTTAAGCCCGTAAAAATCCGAAAGCTCGTAAAAGGCTGTTTTAGCTTGATCAAATTCAGACATTCCCGAACTACTTATTCGCTCTAAATGCTCTTTGAGCCTTGCGTCTGATAACAGCCAATTTTCAATTGGATTTTCAATCATTTTTATTAATTATGTTTTAAGAGACCAATTAATAATTAGGGTATGGTATTTTTAAAAGCCAACTTTTTCAAAGCTTATCCCGGTGCACCCGGCGGACTCAATATGTTTTTTTAAGTTGTCAGAAACAAAATAACCAATGCCCCCTTTTACATTTTCAATTTGAAGAAAATTATTACTTATGCCCTCTTGAAAGCATAATGTTGTAATTTTTAATCCTTCGCGCGAATGAGAGAAATTCATTTCAATTATTTTTAGAGCATCGAGGTACTCTTGAAAACTTTTTATATGCATTTTTTCAAATGGCCCCAATAATGTGGAATCTTTATATATTTCAGATGCATCATAGCGTATTAAAGCCATATCAAACTGAAATGGCCGCAAAACCCAATATTTGTGTTGCGTTTTTTTTGAGTGTAGGTTTATTGAAATAAACTGGATGTCTGAGGGGGAGCTTAATTTTTCAATTATCAGTTTTAGTCTCTCGCTAACCAATAGACCCAAAGAAATAGTAACCGTGCTAACTAAATCTGTCAAAATTGCTTTTGGGTGCAATATAGGTTCTGGCACTACAACATCATCCGCCAATAGAGTATATGGCTTTTGATTCCAAATGTGTTTGATATCTTCTACGTTCACCTTATGTATTGCGGTTTGTGATTGAGGAAAAGTTTTTCCAATATCAGTGCCCGACGATTCCAACATTCGATAAAAGTCCATTACGTAATTTTTTAAAATATAATTTGATTTCCTTCATCGGCAAAGTCTTACGCCTTATTGGCGTAAGTTGAGAAGGAAGCCGCGCGCTTTTTAACACGCGCCTTATAATTTACTCAATCCATTCTCCCGATATGGTGTTCCATGCCCATTTACCCGACTCATCTTTTGTTATTTCAACTGTAAAAGCCCCTTGCTGGTAGCCTTGCACAAAGAGGATGCATGTATTGCCGTCTTTTGAATATACCGGGTTGCTGACAAAAAATATAATGGCATTGAACCGACGATTTAGTAATTTATAATCATCAGGAGTAACCGGCATTTGCTTTGGATAATAAAGATGGATATAGTTGGCTTTTGAAGGTCTGTCTAACCATACGGCTTGGTTGATAACATTCTTTATTTCCTCTCTCGACATTCCTTTATAATATTTACCAATAATTTCCCAGTAATGCAATTCACGGGTAGGATTATCTTTTGGAATCTCGTTTGCATTAAGTGGAAAAAGAACGAGATTTCCGCTAGTCTTTCCATCCAAAATTACGTTGTTTACAAGATACTCTGTTAGTTGGGTATTCTGTGATTTCAATGGCTTTGATACGCTACAACCGATCAAAAGCCAACAGAATATCAAAAATGAAAATATGGTTTTCATACTTATTATTTAATCCTCCAAAAAAAGGGGTTGAAAAGATGCTTAAAGATATTTCATTCTCCGCATTCTTCCGACGTAGGAGGAGACTATGCGCCTCGGAGTACAAATCACTATCAGTTAACTAAATTCTTTTGTTTCCCTTTATAATAATTTCCTTCTAAATTATGAAGATTATTCCTCCGAACCGCATTCTATCTTAAAAAACAAATAAATTAGGCTACAGCCTTCATGGTGTCAACGTATTTTGAATTTCGACTAATGACCGCAAAAGCCCTGCTGATAATTTTGCACCTTACGGCATTGAGAACGAGCATTTTGTTCTTT